>JAQVZQ010000306.1 GCA_028708095.1 Dysgonamonadaceae bacterium | reverse complement strand
CCGTGACGGTTCTGCAAGCAGCCGATATAGCCATTCCAGGTTAAGGGCTATAAATACCCTTGGCGCCCTTTTCTTGATTCCGGCGATGACGTCAAAGCTTCCACCTACACCCATACATACCGGTACCTTGAGGGTATCGCGTTTCTGGTTTATCCAATATTCCTGTTTAGGTGCCCCCAGGGCTACGAATAATATATCTGGAGACTTGGAATTGATATCTGCAATAATTTCATTTTCATCTTGTAGGGAAAAATATCCATGCCAGCTACCACATACTTTCAATCCGGGATAGCTCTGTTCCAGCTTCTGTCCTGCCTCTTCCGCCACCCCAGGAGCAGCCCCCAGTAAGTATATCTTCCATCCCCGGGTTGCCCCCGCGGTACAGAGTTCATACAATAAGTCAATACCGCTTACTCTTTCCTTCTGGGGATAACCTAGAGTCCGAGCCGCCCAAACTGTCCCTATGCCATCTGCCGTAACCAGGGTGGCCTGGTTAATTATGTTTTGTAGTTTTATTTCCCTTTTGGTCTGGTAAATAATTTCCGCATTAAGGGTCACCACCTGGTTAGCATTCTGATCGTCCTCAATCATTTGTTCAACTATCTGCATTGCCTCGGCCATATTTACCAGATGTACTTTACACCCTAAAATACTGGCAGTTGTTATATCTTTAATCATCATATTAGAAGATAAAATCCTCCCGGCTTATTTAATAAAATAAAAGAAATGCGAAGCATTTCAACACTAATTCTTAATTGTTTAATTCTTAATTAACCCCGCTACTATGGGTTACCACTACTAATTGCGATGCCTCTTCCTTCGCTAACAGCACCTATTTCCTTATTAATTCCCCGTATAATCCGTTATTCCTGCCCCAGGTTATTTCTGGGCAAAAAAAATCCCGCCTTAGAGAGTGCGTCTTAGGGATTTACAAAACAAGTAAGTTTTTGAGGGACAGCCATCAAGTGGTGCAAAAAAGAGACCAGCCATGTTCAAGTGTAGTTGCTTTGTATGGCTGGTTTTTTCATTTTGGGCAAGGTGTCAGTTTTACTGTATTTCGTTTTCACACATTTTTTCGGCTTGTTCAATAATTAGTGTAACCGCATCCCCTTGTTTATCGGGAGGATATTTGTATTTTCTCAAGAGTCGTTTTACCGTTATACGCATCTGAGCCCGTACACTTTCACGGACATCCCAGTCAACTTTCATGTTGCTTTTGATGCTGATAGTAAGCTCTTTTGCAATTTGTTTGAGAACATCATTTTCGTAGAATTCTTTTGCTGACTTATTTTCGGAAATTGCATCATAAAAGGCCAACTCATCATCCGACAATCCGAGTTCTTCCCCACGCTTGTGTAGATTGTTCATATCCTTTGCCATATTCACAAGTGCCTTTATGACTTCAGCCGTTTCAAGTGACCGTTTAGTATATTGATTTACTGATGCTTCAAGCATTTCGGAGAATTTCTTGGCTTGCACAACATTCTTCTTAGCTATCGCTTTGATTTTACCATCAAGAAGCCTACGCAATAATTCTAATGCTAAGTTCTTTTGAGGTAACCCTTTGACTTCTTCCAGAAATTCATCAGAAAGTATAGAGATGTCTGGCCTATTAAGCCCCACTGATGCCAAAATATCTACAACTTCTTCTGAAATAACCGATTTTGAAACCAACTGCCCGATTTCGTATTCAATTTGGTCTTTTGTTTTCTTTGGCTTGTCTTTTGGTAACAATTTGATTATTCCAGCTTTAACCGCTTTAAAGAAGCTTATCTCTATATTTATTTCTTGTGCTTTTTCAGAGGCAGAGCAAAGCGCATATGCCTTTCCTATCTCAGCAACGAAATTTAAGAATTCTTTCTTATCATCTTCATCCTTGCCAAGAATAAAATCAACACCTCTGACTATACAATCCATTCTTTGTGATGCCGATCCTTCATTGTAATTACTGTAATCGAACCCATAAAGTAAGCCTTTGATTTGTTCGTATTTTTCCATCATGAGGTCTATGGCAATCTGAGGATCGATACCCGCAGTCTTTCTATCAGATGGTGTATACTGAGAGAGAGCACTACGCAAATTATCGGCAATGCCAATATAATCAACTACCAAGCCACCGGGTTTATCTTTAAACACACGATTCACTCGTGCTATCGCTTGCATTAGATTATGTCCACTCATTGGTTTATCAATATACATTGTGTGCAAACATGGAACATCAAAACCTGTAAGCCACATATCACAAACAATAACAACCCTTAACTCGTCATCTGGATCTTTCATTCTCTTCGCAAGTAGTTTTTTTTGTGCGGAGGTGGTCGAATGTCTCTGAAACTTCTGCGGATCCGATGCGGCAGATGTCATTATAACTTTGATTGTACCTTTGTCAACCTCTTCACTATGCCATTCCGGGCGATATTTTACGATGGTTGCATAAAGCTTAACAGCTATATTCCTGGACATAGCCACGAACATCACTTTGCCACTGAGTGCGCTTTGTCGCAAATCATAATGATGCAAAAAATCTTTTGCAACAACATCTAAACGAGTATCTGTTCCAACAATAGCCTCGAGTCTAGCCCATTTTCTTTTTTGACTTACAACATATATCTCCTCTTGCTCTCTAACGATTTCCTCATACTCGATATCTATTTTTGGTTTGACTTCTTGAGGGATATCAAGTTTAGCAATGCGGCTTTCATAATAAATCGGAACTGTGGTTTTGTCCTTGACCGCTTGTGTGAGGTCATATATATCAATATACTCCCCGAATAATGCCGGGGTGTTCTTATCACTTAGTTCTACTGGAGTTCCGGTGAATCCTATAAATGATGCATTTGGTAAAGCTTCACGCATATATTTAGCAAACCCAAAAGATACATTGCCCTCTTTTTCTTTGGCTTCTAATCCATACTGGCTACGGTGAGCTTCGTCTGCAATAACAATTACATTACGGCGGTTTGTGAGAGCTTCAATGCTTTGGTCACTTTCATCAGGAGTAAATTTTTGTATAGTAGTGAATACAATACCACCTGCTTCAACACTTAATAGATCTCGTAATTGCTGCCTATTCTCTGCTTGCTTAGGGGTTTGGCGCAAATAATTAGCACTCTTTACAAAGGTACCGAAAAGTTGATCATCAAGGTCATTCCTATCCGTAATGATTACGATTGTCGGGTTATTAAGCTCCAAAACTAACTGGCGGGCATACATAAGCATGGAAAAGCTTTTTCCGCTTCCTTGTGTATGCCAAATAACACCAACTTTTCTGTCCCCGTTTTCCGAAGCAGCGAGGTGTGTTTTATACAGTGCTTTTTTTACAGCAAAATACTGGTGATATCCTGCAAGTATCTTAAAAGATTTATCCTCCTCATGGACAAAGAAAGTATATTTCGTGACGATATCCAAAATACGTTTTTTATCCATCATCCCTTGCAACATTACCTTTAATTGAGGTGTAGATGAGGAGACTTCCCCATTCCCATCAATAGTTCGCCAAAACATAAATCGATCAAAGTCAGATGATATAGTACCAACTTTGGCGTTAATTCCATCACTCGTTATCAAAAAAGCATTGTAATTAAACATCGTCGGGATATCTGTTTTGTATGTCTGTAATTGATTAAAACCTTCTACGATGCCAACATCCTCGCTGGATGCGTTTTTTAGCTCTAATACCGCCAATGGTATGCCGTTTATGAATACGACAACATCGGGGCGTCGCTCTTTACCGTTCTCAATAATGGTATATTGGTTTATGGCTAAGAACTCATTGTTTTCAATGTCGGATAAATCAAAAATGTATGCCTTTTCCGTTTTTACACCGCCGCCCTTTTGGCGTACCTCGACATCAATACCATCTGTAATTATTTTTTGAAAAGCGGCATTGTTCTGAGAAATTGACAAACTCTGTTGGCGAGTAATCTTCTTCACCAACTCGTCAATGACTCTTTCTGAGTATTGCCTATTGATTCGTTTGAGTGCACTGTGAAGACGACCATATAATACAACATCACCAAAGCTCTCTCGTTCTGCAAAACTGCCGCCAGGTGAAACATCCGGGCCGTAAAGTGTTTGATAGCCTAAGTCTTGAAACCATTCCAGAACAGCTTGCTCTAAATGGTTTTCCGAAAAGTTTGACATATCATTCACCTGCCTTTATGTTGTGCTTATTTTTTATGTATGAAGTCTGGTGTTCGAGTTCCGGATATACAAAGGATTCATT
>JAQVZQ010000305.1 GCA_028708095.1 Dysgonamonadaceae bacterium | reverse complement strand
ACTTGTTTGCAGGATTTTTAAGCCACGCCCCATAGTCAGGATTTACTTCATCCTTAAATATGCTATCTGTTTTATTAGGTAAACTCTCTTTCATTTTGTGCAGTCTTTTTTAATGCGCCACAACGGTCAAGTATAAGCGTAGTGCGGGATTAGAAGCACTTCACTTTCGGTTTACCACTATGTTTGTTTATAATCACTTACTTTAAATTTAGCTCCTTAGCCCGCATTACGCTTATACAGTGTTCTCTGCTGGCTTTTTTCGTTCAGATTGGTTTTCAGCATTGGCGAGCCATACTCTTTTGCAATTTGTGATTTGTGCGATGGCTTGAGCGAATTGCAAATGTGTATGGCGGTTATTGGAAATCATTTGTAATTATTTCAACTAATTGCTCAAAGTCGGATATTCCATTTATGTTGTTGGTTTCAATCCAGTTTATTCCATTTCCAGGCAAGTAGGTTAAAATTCCTGTCTTAAAATCATATTCACTATTCTTCACTGTTACTTTCCAATCCATAGGTAGCTTGTTTAGTTTAAGAATTTCTCCAAAATCCGAGGAGAGTTTATTCGGAGACGTGCCTTTGACAATTAGAAGTAGCAAACCAGTTCCTATATTTTTCGCCACCTGTAAATATCCTGTAAGCTGTGAATAATCTTTTAATGAAAGTTGAGTCAAATATTTTGCTTCGACCAAAATGAAGTGAATCTTGTTTGCTTGTTTTATACCAAACAAAATGTCAAGTTTTAGTTTGGGAATATATTCGTTGGGGAATGGGTTGGATACTTTAAGTAAGTTACAGACTTCAGAAATCATCGAATCAAGTGACTTGTTTTGACTAAATGTAATTTCGAAACTATTGTCCAAATAGCCTTGTAAATACTTTATGAATTTATTTGCAAATTCTTCGTAAAAATCTATTTCTTTCATCTCGTTAATTCGATATCTAAGCCTTTAGTTTTAGTTTGTGTTTTGATAAGCTTTTGATTTGTCTTGCTTGCAATATTTGAACAAATTATCGCTCTGTCGTTTGAAGGGTTTAGAATCATTATTGGCTCATTATCTGTGTTTGCTAAGCTATGTAGCATTAAAGTAGTTTTGGCATTTTGAGTTAATATTTCTTCCATGGGTCCACTATGCCTTTTGCCGTTCAATTTTTCAGCTGTCAAAAACGCTAACCCTTGTTCTATGGCATAGTATTGTAAATAGTTGCTGTTATCTGAAAGTAATGCATTCACAGTTTGAGACTTTTTCATAATGTCGTTTTCTGGAAAATACGTTTCTGTTATTTGATAGAAATGTTGACTGACTTCTTTTAAAGTTCCTTTGGATAGTCTTGGAAAGAATGAGATTAAAGAATTCTTTTCAGATACAACTTTCTTAACTTCTTCAGTTGGGGCATATTTGCAACCGAGTGAAGCACAATAATGAAAATAGTGGAAGTAAAGTTTGTTCCGAACTTCCTCAGGCAAACTCGTTGAATTCATTTCATTATGAACCGTGAGTGGGCTTGGTTGACGGATTTTTCTAAATGGACAACTATGTTGTTCTTCTTTCTTTTGTCTTTTCTTAATTTTTGTTGCATCTATTGCTTTCGCCTGTAATGCGAAGGAATGAGTAGCAAGGAATGATTGAACTAAAAAGCGAATCTTAAACCCCTTTTTCCAACCCTTATAATACGGGTCAGCCTTGGCGTGCTGGTTTGGGTGATTGTATAGAATTTGGTCAGTTGTACTTCCTAAGTCAGTTAACCAAGAACACAATTGTACAACCAATTTAAAGTTTTTTGTACTTCCTGGAATTTCAATGGAAACTACTGGTGCATCGTCATTGAATCTTCTATGTGATAAAGTAATACTTGCCCTTGTGTCGAAGAAACCACTTAAAAAACTTTCGGCATTAATCCCTTTTAATTCACTTTTGGCTGTACTAAGGTCAGCTGTATTAAGAATGAAGCCCGAATTTGGAAGATTTATATTTTTAAGGTCGTTCCTTATGTTAGTGAAATCTTGATTATCAATCGGCTTAATAAACCAACGATTATTTCCTATTTCATAAGTAACCTTTAATCCGTATTCAGATTTGAATAATCCCGCAATTCGTTGCAAAATATCAATGGCGATAACATTCATTTTTGTGGGTTCCATTCCCCATTTTTTGAATGGTAACTCAATAAGGAAAGAATCTTTATCTATTTTTCCAGCACCAGTGAATAATCCGAGTATATAAGATTTGTTATGATTAAGCATTTATTTCCAAGTGTTTTGAAATTGCTTTGGCAATAACCCAACCCAAAATTGGAGGTACAGCGTTGCCAATTACCTTGTAAGCATTTGAAATAGTTGTGTATGGAAAAACAAAATCATCTGGAAATGATTGAATTCTTGCTATTTCTCTAATCGTGTATCTTCTGTTCTCGAAAGGGTGAGTAATTCCACAGGCTTCGGGTTGAGCTGAAGCAGTGATTGTTCCATTTATCTCAGTAAGAGAAAACCTTCTGTAAAAGTTAGGTGCTCTATATTTTTTTGGATTGTCGTGAATCTTCTGAAAGCGAGGAGACATATCTTCTCTATCCATATTTTTCCAAGAGCGACCCTTATGAATTTTTTCAGGCAACTCATCTATTGGGGTATTGTTTTTAAACTTTTTTAGAACAGCTTTGCTTCCGTAACAAGGACCAATTTTATCGACCATATATTGTCCAGAGGGTGAATACTTCCAGTAATCTTTAGCTTGTGGTAGTTTGGAGTCAATATCAGAGAGGATAGAGCCAAGCATCAATTCGTAAGGTGCATTTTTTTCATTCGGTAATTCATATTCTTGAACCACCTTATCAAGTAAATCAAAGTCGAATTTTCCGTACTCTTTTCTAATACCAATTATTATTAAGCGGTATCTTGCAGAAGGAACACCGTAGTTACTTGCCTTTACAAGTTTATAAGTTGTTTTATATCCGAGTTTTTCTGTCCTTTTTACAATTTCATCAGGAATAGATGTACCATCAGGCATTTTAGAAGACATAATTCCCCTTACATTTTCAAAAACAAAGCCTTTAGGTTTGTTTTGAGAGTTTTCCTTTTCAATTAGTAATTTTTCGCATTCTTCAAACAGATTTCCCCTTTCATCATTGATACCTTTTCTTTTACCTGCATTAGAGAAAGGCTGACAAGGAAAGCCTGCTGTCATAAAATCAAAGTCTGGAATAATTGAGTGAGGTATTTCACGAATATCAGCTTCTATAATCTGGTGGTTACCAAAATATTTTTCGTTTGCTTCATAAACTTTAGTTGCAGCCGCATCGATATCATTTGATAAAATGGTCTGAAAATTATTCTTACTGTATTTTTTACCCCTAAATTCAAACCCACCTTGAAACCCTAAATCCATACCGCCACATCCCGAAAAAAGAGACAAAACCTTGTAATCAGTCGTATGGGTTTCTTGTTGCGGTTTAAAGTTAATTTTTGATTGAAAGTCTTCAACTATGGATAAAGTTTCTATATCATTCGTGTAACTCATAAAGTATCCAATTTTAATTGTTTGGAGGATTTGGCTTTTATATATTTCACTGCTTGTTCAGCAATTGTCAATGTGGATTCAGGGCAATTGTATTCTATCATTTCCTTTGCAAACTTATGTGCAAAGTATAATTCAGAAATTTTAGATATGTCAATCTCAAAAACACTAGCTAAGGTTTCTAATTTCTTAGAGCTTAGCTGTTTGGTTCCATTTTCAATTCTGCTAACAGCACTTGAATTGATACCGATTTTTGCCCCAAATTCGGTTTGAGTCCACCCTTTTTGCTCTCTTTGGTGTTTAATGAACTCTCCGAAACTTGTTGTTTTAAGGTTTGCCATTTTTAGTTTGACCCATTTTGGTCAAAAGTACTAAATATTTTGGTAATCACCAGATTTTTGTTGGGCAAAAAAGCAATGTGTGCGATAGCACTCTTTGCTTTTGCGGGTGGGTTTTTAGCTTGCAGAGAACGGTCACGTATATGAAACGTTTGGCATTTCGAAGCACTTTCCTGTCAAGTTACAACTGCTTTTGATACGAGCAGAATCGCTCGATAACCTACTGACTGCCAAATGTCTTATATACGATGTTGTGTGCTGCCTATTCTTCTAAATTTTCTTTTTGGAAGTCCTTATTGACATCTGATTTCTCAATCTCAGCGAAAGAGTAATCAATAATGATATTATTCTTTAATGCAAAAGAAAGATTGTCAGTA
>JAQVZQ010000304.1 GCA_028708095.1 Dysgonamonadaceae bacterium | reverse complement strand
TATTTGGATGTGGTATTTCATTTTTATCGGACGCATCAACAAAAGCAAACACTGAGTCATTCACATACTCCTGAATAGAATAGTTGATGCTGTTTTCACTGTATGATGAACGTGTACCATCGTAATCTACTCCCAGTCCGCCACCAATATCCACAAATTCTATTTTAAAATCCATCAAATAAAGCTGCACATAAAATTGTGCTGCTTCGCGTAATGCTGTTTTTATACGACGAATCTTTGTAATCTGACTGCCAATATGAAAGTGAATAAGTCGCAAACAGTCGGTCATTTGATTCGATTTAAGTATCTCCATAGCCTCCAAAAGTTCGCTGGAGTTTAGGCCAAACTTACTACCGTCTCCTCCAGACTCTTCCCATTTGCCACTACCAGAACTGGCCAGTTTGATGCGGATACCAACATTAGGTTTTACCTTTAATCGTTTGGCTATTTTTAATACCAAATGAAGCTCGTTTAATTTCTCCACAACGAGAAACACTTGTTTACTCATTTTTTGAGCTAACAGTGCCAATTCGATGTAGTTTTCATCTTTATAGCCGTTGCAAATAATAATTGAGTCACGGTCTGTGTCGATTGCTAATACCGCATGTAATTCTGGTTTAGAACCTGCTTCAAGACCAATGTTAAATTTCTTTCCGTGATTAACTATCTCTTCAACCACTTGGCGCATTTGATTTACCTTGATGGGGTAAACAATATGATTCTGAGCTTTGTATTCATATTCTTTGGCAGCAATTTTGAAACAAGTACTTATTTTTTCAATTCTACTGTCCAATATCTCAGGAAAACGAACCAACACTGGTGCCGAAACATCTTTCAGATCCAGCTCCTTCATCAATTCGTCTAAGTCAACTCCATAACTGTCTTTTTGTGGAGTAACTAATACATTTCCTTTTTCGTTTATGGAGAAATATCTATTTCCCCAACCATTTATATTGTATGTTTCCTCTGAATCTTCAATTCGCCATTTTCTCATTTTGCTATATCTCTACTTTTTATCGTTACTAACTCGTATTTATAAAGCAAAATTACACAATTATTTTGTCAATTATCAATTATAAAATAAAATAACAAATCTTATTACTTGGTTGCTTTATATTGTCTCTTTCTTTGCTGCTTCCCAGCCTATTATAGCAACCTTGAGATTGAGCCCCCAGTGATAACCTCCCAGCTCGCCACTTGAACGTATAACTCTGTGACAAGGAATGATAAATGAGACAGGGTTTGAGCCTACTGCGCTTCCCACAGCTCTACTTGCTTTTGGATTGTTGATGTGTTTTCCAATATCACCATAAGTAGTAAGTCCACCTAAAGGTATCTTTAAAAGTGCATCCCATATTTTTAGTTGAAACGGTGTTCCTTTAATATGAAGATGCAAAGGAGTAAGTGCGTTTTCTGGATACTGAAAGAAAGAAACAGCTTCATGATGGATGGGTTGTTCTTCTTGAATATAATGAGCCTTAGGGAATATTTCCACTAATTCATTATAAGCGACGGTCATATCACCAAAAGCCAAATAGCAAATTCCTTTTTTGGTTGACGCAATACAAGCAGCACCAAAAACTGTTTCTAAGAAAGAGTAATAGATAATTAGATCTTTCCCTTGGTTTTTGTATTCACCTGGTGTCATGGCCTCAACAGTTACAAATAGGTCGTGTAATCGGCTGGTGCCAGATAAGCCCGCATCCATAGAAATATCAAAGAGGGTGTTTTGCTCTTTTAAAAGTTGTTTTGCATATTCGATGGTGGTATATTGAAGAAACTTCTTTGGTGTAACCCCAGCCCATTGTGTGAAAAGACGGTGAAAATGATGAGGACTTAAATGCACTGCATCAGCAATATCTTCTAAGGAGGGTTGTTCTTTAAAGTTGGTGCGGATATAGTTTATAGCTAACTCTATACGATTGAAGTCAATGTGGTTGTCTGTGTTCATGTTCATGTTCTTTATTTTAATAACTCCAAAGCTATGCTATCCAGAAGTAAGCTGCAATCTGATTCTTGCTATTAACTTGCTTGCGATATATCCACTTTATCTACCAGAAATTGTTGAAACTCATCAGAGAACATATATGCTACTTCTCCATCAGGCTTCACATATATAAAGTAATAGTGTAATCCAGGGATTGTTTTGGCAACTTCTACTGATTTTTCTACTCCCATTGCCATAAATGCAGTCGCATAAGCATCTGCGGTCATACAATCATCGGCTATCACAGTTGCACCCAAAATGTCTTTTTCAGAAGGATATCCAGTTTGTGGGTCAATAGTATGTGAGTACTTCACACCCTCTTTGATATAGTAGTTTCTATAATTACCTGATGTAGCTACAGCTTTGTCACAAATAGATAAAATGATTTGTAACTCTCGCGACATGGCGGAAGAATCGTCTGTTGGTTTGTCAATACCAATGCGCCAACAGTTTCCTTTTTCATTTGTTCCGCGCATAGTTATTTCTCCACCAATCTCCACCATATAGTTTTCGATACCCATATCCTGCAATAGATGAGCAACTATATCACACGAATATCCTTTGGATATAGCAGACGTATTTATTTGTATGCGTGGATCGTCTTTTACAATGATGCCATTTTCAATTCTTATTTTGTTGTAACCAACAAAAGATTTCATGCTGTCAATTTTTTCAGGCGTCACATTGTCCATATCTTTAAAACCAAAGCCCCATGCATTGATGAAAGGTGAAGATGTGATATCAAACTTACCATTTGTCTTTTGAGAAACTTCCATCGATTTCTCAAACACATTAATGAAGAGTGAATCTAATGTTACAGGCACATTGTTGTTTACTTTACCAATAATAGAGTTTTCTTTAAATGGATTGAGCGATTGATCGAACTTTTGCAATGCTTCCATTATTTCTTCTTTAACCGAACGATTATACTCATACTTGATATTAAAGTAGGTGTGAAATATTTCACCATTCTCTAAATAGTAGTCGAGGTTCTCTTTTTTATTGGAAGAGTTACAGCCAGTAAAAAACACTATTACAAATAGGTAATGGATGATATGTTTTGAAGAGATTTTAAAATGTTTCATATGTAAATGGGTGTATTAAGTATGAGTGTTATAAAGAGAAATGGAACACTACATCCATTCCGTAAACTCTTCTATGGATTTTCTTTTCTTAGGTTGTGGTGATTCATCAGAAATCTCCTCGGTTGGATATCCGATAGGAATAATTGCCACAGGCTCTAGCACATTGTCAAGATTGAGAGCTTCTTTTAGTATGCTTTCATCGAAGTTGCACACCCAGCAAGTGCCCAACCCTAATTCTGTTGCTTTTAGTATTAAGTGCGTTACAGCAATGGCAACATCAATATTGCCATGATCTTTGTTATCAAACGATCGTTTCCACGATTGTGATTTATCGGCACAAGCCACAATATAGAGTGGGGCACCTTCGAACCATTTGCGAGGATAACTCTTTACAATTTGCTGTTTAATCTCATCAGTACTGCAAATAAAAAAACGCCAAGGCTGATAGTTCACAGCAGAAGGTGCCAAACGTACTGCATTAAGCAATTCTATAATTGTTTCTTTATTTATTTTTTTGTTTGAAAATGAACGCATCGATCTTCGTTCCAAAAATAGTTTATCGATACCCATAATATGTTATTTAAAATTCTTCTTCAATATGATATTTATTTCTGTCGGCGGAGTTTCGTGAGACAAGTTCACCAATAAATCCTGCTAAAAACAATTGAGTTCCCACTATCATTGCAGTGATAGCAAGAAAGAAATAGGGTGAATCAGTTATTAATCTATATCCTAAGCCATGCTTCAGTGCATATATTTTTGATGCACCAACAAATATTATGGCAATTAATCCCAAGAAAAACATCAAACTGCCTAAGAAGCCAAAAAAATGCATTGGTTTTTTTCCAAAAACTGATAAGAACCAAAGCGTAAGAAGATCCAGATAACCATTGAAAAATCGGCTCATTCCAAACTTGGTTTTACCATATTTGCGGGGACTGTGTTCAACCACTTTTTCACCAATCTTTGTGAAGCCAGCATTTTTTGCCAGTGCAGGAATATAGCGATGCATGTCATTGTATATTTCAATGTTTTTCACCACTTCTTTTTTATATGCTTTGAGGCCGCAATT
The DNA here is from genome assembly GCA_028708095.1 of Dysgonamonadaceae bacterium. GTDB lineage: Bacteria > Bacteroidota > Bacteroidia > Bacteroidales > Dysgonomonadaceae > UBA2632. The sequence continues at coordinate 92 of JAQVZQ010000304.1, read as the reverse complement.
CATATCGTGTAGCTTGATGCCTGTAACTCTCCTGGCAGTTGCATTGTATATTTTTGAAGGAATGTTTTTGGTGAAAGTGCCATCATATCGTT
>JAQVZQ010000040.1 GCA_028708095.1 Dysgonamonadaceae bacterium | reverse complement strand
CCAAGGGTTAAATTAATCAAGCGGGTAGATTCTGGGAAAAATGGAAGTTGTGTTTGCATTGTTTTTTTGCAAAAGTACGACATTTTTAATTTGCGATATGAAAATCGATTAGATTCTTTAAATAAGACAGATAGAGTTTATCGGGTCAGGAGTTCTGAATATGACCTTTAACTACATTGTCTTGGGCATAGATTTGTCCCATTGTCATTGTTAATATAAAAGCCAGTATTAATTTCCACTTTAAATTAAAAAAATAGACTTTTTCCATTCTGTTAGATTTTTAAATTTATGAAAAGCAACTTTGTAATGAGTAATGAGAATATTCGGAGTAATTTTATAAATGCATTTGTTTGATAAACCGATTCTTTATTTAATATTGTAATTTTGCGTCAATTCTTAAATTGCAAGAGAGTAATTTAACATAGTTAGTTTATGTTTAGAAGTTAGCTGAGTTTTTGTTTGAAAAAGCGCATAATGTATAATTATATAAATGAAAGAATAAAAACAGTTATAGCAATCAATAAAAACGCAAACATATGCTCATATATCGCAAATAATAGCTGGTTGCTTGATTTGTCAAAGAGGATATATTCATACTCCTTTTACAGAAAGGACACAATGGTATTTACTTCATCAATTAATTTTAGTGGTGTGTGTCATTTAATAGTCATTTGCTTTTTCTAGATGAAAGCGCATGAACCTATGTTTTATCTTACGGGGAAATCAATCTTGTTTTACGAATTGACCCTTGAGCTTTTAAAAGGACACTAGATGTTAGGATAACAAAAAATAATATTGATAAAACATTAAGGATACTAAGTTCTTTTTGATTTATATTGTTCTACATTAATGCTGAGTTTTACCATTATCATTTCGATGAAAAACTGATTTTATCTTAGCGCAATATTTTTTCTTATGCTTAACAAAGTAATAGGAACAATATTTGCTTGAGTATTGTTATTCAATTCAATAAGAGTTTGAGATGATGAAAAAGAAAATTGTAGTTGTTGGTTGTGGATTTGCAGGGCTTCCTTTTATAAAAACATTAAAGAAGGATGCTTATGATATACTTTTGATTGATAAAGTGAACCACCATCAGTTTCAACCACTTTTTTATCAAGTTGCAGCATCACAAATAGAACCAGCTACTATTTCATTTCCACTGAGAAAGATTTTTCAGAATCGAAAAGATGTTCGAATAAGACTAGCTAGAGTTGAATCGGTAGACCCTATTAAAAATCTTATACATACTACTATCGGAGATTTTTCTTATGATTACTTAGTTATTGCAACAGGTTCACGTACAAATTATTTTAATAATAAGGAGATTGAAGAAAACTCTTTGAGTTTAAAATCAACGTTTCAAGCAATGACCATTCGCAATAAAATACTCATGAGTTTTGAGAAATTATTGTATGAATCAGACAAAGAAAGTCTCTACAACATAGTAATTGTTGGTGGAGGAGCTACAGGGGTTGAATTAGCTGGTGCATTTGCCGAAATGAAAAAAGATGTGTTGCCCAAAGATTTCCCCAATATTTTATCGCATAATGTAAATGTATATTTATTAGAAGGAAGTGATCATACATTATCTGCAATGAGTCCATATGCTCAAAAATACTCTGAGAAATACTTAGTTTCGTTAGGAGTGAAAGTGAAAACAGGTGTTTTTGTTAAGAACTATGATGGTGAAACTGTTACTCTGAGTAATGATGAGACCATTCGAACTAGAAATGTGATATGGTCTGCTGGTGTTAAAGGGAATACCATCAAAGGTATTCCTGAAGAATTGATATTGCCATCAGGAAGAATAAAAGTAAATCGATTGAATAATATAGAGCAATTACATAATGTGTATGCAGTCGGTGACGTAGCTTATATGGAAACAGATAAATATCCAAAGGGACACCCTCAATTAGCAAATGTAGCTATTGGACAGGCAAAGAATTTAGCGAAAAATATAAATAGAATAGAGAAAAATCCAGACAGTAAACTTCATGAATACGAATACATGAATTTGGGAACTATGGCAACTGTAGGTCGTAATAAAGCAGTTGTAGATTTACCATTTGTCAAGTTCAGAGGTAGATTTGCTTGGTTTGTTTGGATGTTTCTTCATCTTATGCTAATTTTAAGTGTACGCAATAAATTGGTCATTTTTATTAATTGGGCTTGGAACTATATTACTAAGAATAGTTCTTTACGTTTAATTCTTGCAGATGAAAATAGTAAGCACAAAGATTAAAAGAATTCTTTTATTAATCAGCAAGTTTGGTTATTTTTGTTGTTCACAACAATAACTATAAAAATTAAAAAAATGAAACGTATCAACTTCTTACTGATTTTCACATTAATGTTTTCTTTTGCTTTTGCTCAATCAGAGAAAACAGAGGTTAAACCTACTTTTCTTTTAACAGGCGCATCTTTTGCTACATCTTTAAATGGTTGGTTTGAGATAGGATGCAATAATTTGGGAGTTAACCCTATAAATCGTGCAATTGGAGGTGAAGCAATTGTGCATACTGCGAACAGGATGATTGATGGTTCGCTTTATAGTGAAAAAGAGTTTGAGGCAATTGACGCATTTGTGATAATGCAAGTTCATGAAAGGGATGTTTTTGATGAATCGGAAATTAAAGAAAACTACACTGATTACACAACTCCATTTACACCTGAAAATTATTCAATTGCTTACGATTATGTGATAAAGCGTTATATAGCCGATTGTTATAATTTAAAGTTTAATGAAAATTCAAAATATTATAATACCCGTCATGGCAAACCTGCTGTTATAGTCTTGTGCACACATTGGCACGATGCGCGTGTAGTATATAACTCTTCAATACGTCAATTAGCAAAAAAATGGGGCTTACCTCTTGTTGAATTCGATAAATATATTGGTTTTTCAAAAGAGTCACTGCATCCAGTAACTGGCGAACAAATAAGTTTAATATATTCGCAAGATACCCAAAAAATTAACGATGTAATTTTTGGTTGGCATCCTGAGAGAGGACAAGATAAATATATACAACAACGCATGGCGGCTATATTTGCAGATACGATGAGTAAAATATTTATTTTGGAGTAAAAAGATTCAATTATATATTATTATGCGTATAAAAGAAATACTTCAAGTTATTGAAACTCTAGCACCATTGCCTTTACAGGAAAACTATGATAATAGTGGTATGCAAGTTGGTGACTCCAATAAGGAGGTTTCAGGTGCACTCTTTTGCATTGATGTGACCGAGGATGTAATAGATGAGGCAATATCATTAAAATGCAATTTGATTATTTCGCATCATCCTATTGCTTTCAATTCTTTTAAATCATTAACGGGTAAAACCTACGTAGAGCGCTGCATGATTAAAGCAATTAAAAATGATATTGCTTTATATGCTGCACATACCAACTTAGATAATGCGAAGGGGGGCGTTAATTTTAAATTAGCATCAATGTTAGGACTTGAAAATGTGAAGATATTAACTCCAAAAGAGAATGCCCTTCTAAAATTTGTAACAACAGTTCCAAATGAACATGCAGAAAGCGTTAGGAACGCCATATTTAATGCGGGAGCAGGACACATTGGAGATTATGACAACTGTAGTTATAATTTAAAGGGAGAAGGGACATTTAGGGCTAAATATGGAGCTAATCCTTATATTGGAGAAATTAATGAACTTCACGTTGAACCAGAGCTACGTATAGAGACAGTAATTCCCGTAATCAGAAAAGACGAAGTAATTCGTGCTCTTATTGCAGTTCATCCTTACGAAGAACCTGTTTATGATTTATACCCTATAAGCAATGATTGGGTTCAATCAGGTAGTGGCATTACAGGTGTTTTGCCTGAACAAATGGAAGAGCAAGACTTTCTGTATATGTTGAAAGATGTTTTTAAACTACATCATGTTAGTCATTCTCGTCTCAGGGGTAAAGAAATTCGTGAAGTAGCAATTTGTGGAGGCAGTGGAGCATTTCTTATTAACGATGCTATAAATTATGGAGCTGATGTATTGATTACAGGAGAGGCTAAATATAATGACTATTACGATGTTGAAGATAAGCTATTGCTTGCAGCTATAGGACATTACGAGTCTGAAATTTGCACAAAAGAGTTATTTCATGATGTGATATCAAAAAAATATCCTAACTTTGCAATGCATTTATCGGCATTCGATTCAAACCCGGTAAATTATTTGTAAATATAGGCGGTTGACTTAGTTCCCGCTTCTTGCAAATGATGTAGTAATCAATAAACGAACAACAATGTTGAAGCTGTTATTGATTACTGCATTTTTTTGTCTTAAAACATAAAACATATATAATTATGGCTACCAAAAAACGTACTAAAAAAGAAAAAGAAGTTTCTGTAGAAGAGAGACTACGCACTTTGTATAAACTGCAAATGTATTTATCTGACATTGATAGAATTAAAACTCTACGCGGTGAACTTCCTTTGGAAGTTGCAGACCTTGATGATGAGATTGCTGGGTTGGGAACACGCATACACAAATTTGAGTTGGATTTAAAAGATTTGGATGCTAATGTTATGCAACAAAAGATGAAAATTGAGACTAGCAAAACCAAAACTGAAAAATATAACACCCAACTTGAAAATGTACGAAACAACAAAGAATTCGATCACCTTACAAAAGAAGTAGAATTTGAAACTCTTGAGGTAGAGTTAGCTGAAAAACGTATTCGTGAGTTTACTCAAAAACAAAAAGATCTTAAGACTCAAATCGAAGTAGCAAAAGCTCAACTAAATGAGAAGAAGCTTGATTTAGATCACAAGCAAAAAGAGCTTGATGATATCGTTTCTGAAACTAAAGCTAATGAAGAAAAAATCAGAGCGAAAGCTAGAAAAGTAGAGGATTCTATTGAACCTCGTTTAGTTACCGCTTTTAGACGCATACGAAAAAATGCACGCAATGGATTGGGAATTGTTCCTATTCAACGTGGTGCTTGTGGAGGTTGTTTTAATAAAATTCCACCACAAAGACAAATGGATATTAAACTGGGTAAAAAAGTAATCGTATGCGAATATTGTGGTAGAATTATGATTGATCCAGAAATTGCAGGGATTAAAGAATAACTCAACACACATAGTACTAACGTCACCTTAATTTATAGGTCTCCTTGAAATAGTGGCCTATATCGGCGGAGTTCGACACCTTGCATCTACGCAAAGCTAAAAACGTGAATAATACGGGTTAAACTTCACAGAACGGGTCAGATACTTGCGCCAGTATGAGACCCACACTAGCGTAAAGCAGAGACTCTTTCAATATGTTTTGACTGAGTCTCTGCTTTTTTATAACATTAAGTGGGACTGGCTCCCTTTTAGATAGAGACTACTAATTACAACTCTGAAACAAACCACTATACTTTGCTGATGCAAGCCATCCGACTTGTGCCTCCCTTTTTAAACCTTACTGGCAATGGTCAGAAACTCGCTCCACCTTCAGAGACTATAAGTGCTTTCTTAAAATTACATACCTTTTCTTTTATTATTTACCACTTTCTACTTTCTACTTCCCATTTATTATTTGACACTATTTTAATTCTAATATTCCTATCTCAGACTGTATATTCAACAATCCTTTTCTTAAATTATTGGACAATTTTCTAAAACTAAACATCTTCTTACTTAATCGCCACAAATAGTGCGAAACTGAACAAGCTCTTACTTAATTGCATGAAATAGCACCTCCCCCCTCTACAACTTCATATTTTCTCGAGTTCAAATGATACTTCCCAGAACAATTTCATGCTTTCTACTGGGTAAAAAGTCTTTCCCCAAACAATTTCATGCTTTCTACTGAGTATAAAGTCTTTCTTCTAACAAGTTTTGGCTTTCCACCGAGTAGAAAGCATTTCTCTTAACAATTTCTGGCTTTCTACTGAGTGTAAAGTATTTCCACTAACAAGTTTTGGCTTTCTACTGGTGAGAAAGTATTTCTTCTGTTTTTCCCGTGCAATGGTGTTTAGGGCATAATTAGATTGTCTGCATCAGCGAGGTATGTAGGGGTAAAAATATAGAATTTTGCTTTTCGGAAGTTTCACTTTCTAAACAATTTATTCTTATGATAATGAGCATTGTCAAGTTCTAATTAATAACAATATCCAATCACCTTGATCGGGTGCGCTTATTGTAGTTTTCCCTCCTTCTATTTCACCTGAGTTAGACCACCCACCAGATGATGGATCGTACCATTTGAACGCAAAAGGATGTTTAGGCAACTCTACTGTAACAGTAGGGGTTATACTACTTTCATTGCCATATCGAAAGAAATCGTATTCATTTTTTTTAGGCAAAATACTTCCTGACCTATCTGGGTTAGCAAGATAAATAATGTACACTGAGTCATTATGAATGCATTTGAATTCTTGGGGTTTGTTGCCAGTGAGTGCATCATCAGGCATCATGCCGGCTAATGTATAACCAGTTTCTTTAAAAAACTGAGAGATGTATTTAAAGTCATCTGCTCCTTCAAGGCCAACATCGAAATAGCCTTGCATACCAAAAAGGTGCCATTCCTCTTTGGGGAAATATGAAACACTATCTTGCTCATATGGTAGATAATTGTGTATCCCTCCATAAGTCGCATGTCCTCCAGATAATAGAGAAGCCCACATCAACCGTCGGAAAAAATAACGAGGGTGTTCTGGTTTGCGATACACTTCATACCTGTCTTCATCAAGCACAACAGGATCTGAACCTTTAGCTCGATATTCAGCAAATATTCTTCCATCTAACTGATCTATATCCTCTAATGTAACTACATCCGACCATGATTCATCAACAAAAGAATATCCCTTGTGCCTTGTTTGGTGATTGGTAATTAAAGTTCCCCATGGATTTCTTTCAGCCATATCTTTTCCAATCATATCGATATTGCTTTTTGATATCTGCGGCCCAGTCAGGTTAACTGAATCGTTCACTAATTCTTTATCATTAGATATTGACCAGTAAATATTTGGATAAGCAGAAAATCTAGCTTGGGCATAGCGAACCATGTTGAATGACAATGAATCGCCGGCATAATATCGCTTCAATTCTTCACCATCTTCGCCAAATGGGATTAACTGCAAAATAACATTGGGGTAATTTTCATATGCATAAGCAATTCGCTTGTCCATTTCTTGCCAGTATGGTAAATTTAAGGTTGTGCGCTCATTATTAAACAGGGCTTCTACTTTAGATCTAGATCTGGAAAACCATGTGCGTATTTTTGTCATTCCCACTTCACAAGCTTGGTCGAAATATTCTTTCCACTTAGGTTCAGTGTCTGTCAAATATCGATAGCCAGTGTCACCGATATGTAGGAACCATTCACCATTGTCATAAGCAAATTGATAACCATCATCAGGGTGTTTTTTAAGCATTCCCTTATTATTTGATTCTATCACATTGAAAGCTCCATTTGTTTTTTTAAAGTTTGAGTTATCATGTAGCTCCCATTTCCATAATCCCTTTTCATTGCAGTATGCACGAACCTTATAATTGGTTCCCCCATCATAAAATCCGTCCACTTTTATTATACTTCCGTCTGGTTTATAAAAACTAACTAGAGGAAACATAAAAGAAGAATCATCGGTTGTGGATTCGAAAGAAAGTTCATGCATTGAATATAATTCACATTCAGGTGCTTTGTTATTCACTTGGTTACTACCTGATGCAATGAGAACATTTAGACATAGTATTGTTAATCCAAAAGAAAGTTTTTTAAAATACATGGTTTTGTTTTATTAGCGTACTATATCTGTGACTCTTACACCGTCACACACCCTTCTCTTGCTGAGCTCACCAACATCCGATATTTTTGTAGAATCCCAGAGAGGGGTTTATCAACTGGCGGTGTCCATGCTTTTCTACGCTTTTCGATTTCTTCTTCCGTAAGATCAACATTAATACTATGATTGGTGATATCAATAGTAATAATATCACCATTCTTCAAAAGACCTATCATACCTCCTTCGTGAGCTTCAGGAGTTATGTGTCCCACCACAAAGCCGTGGGAACCTCCACTAAAACGACCGTCGGTAATCAATGCAACCTCCTTACCCAATCCAGCGCCCATTACTGCACCAGTAGGTTTCAACATTTCGGGCATACCTGGTCCTCCTTTAGGACCATTATTGCGAATAACTATCACTTCTCCTGGTTTCACTTCTTTGATAATTCCTTCGATAGCTGAAAACTCATCTTCATATACTCGTGCCGGACCAGAGAACAGTTCTCCTTCCTTGCCAGTTATTTTAGCAACAGCTCCTTCTTCTGCCAAGTTACCATATAGAATTTGCAAATGACCACTTTTGCGCATGGGGTGTTTTGTGTCATGAATCACTGTTTGACCTTTGCTTAGATGAGCAGCTTTCTCCAAGTTTTCACCTACGGTTTTACCTGTTACAGTCATGCAGTTTCCATTTATAAATCCCTCATCTAAAAGAAGGCTCATTACTGCCGGGATTCCACCCACATCATGCAGGTCTTCCATCAGAAATTGTCCACTTGGTTTCAGGTCAGCCAAAAATGGAGTGCGGTCGCTGATGACTTGGAAATCATCTAAAGTCAAAGGAACATCAACAGCTTTAGCCATTGCCAATAAATGAATGACGGCATTGGTAGAGCCTCCTAAAGCCATAATGAGTGAAATGGCATTTTCAAACGCTTCACGGGTCATGATATCACGTGGTTTCAAATCTTTTTCAAGAACTAATTGAATAGCATCAGCCACCCGCTTAGCTTCATCCGATTTTTGTGTGCTTAAAGCAGGATTGGATGAGGAGTAAGGCAAACTCATCCCCATGCATTCGATGGCAGCCGCCATAGAGTTGGCGGTATACATTCCTCCACATGCACCTGCACCAGGAATGCTATGCTTAATGATACCTTTATAATTAAAATCGGAGAGCTTGCCCCTCATTCTTTCTCCATAAGCTTCAAAAGCGGAAACAATATTAAGGTCTTTATTTTTCCAACGTCCTTTCTTAACAGTGCCGCCATACATCAATATCGCTGGTCGATTCAAACGTCCCAAAGCAATCATTGCCCCTGGCATATTTTTGTCACACCCAACAATGGGAATCACTGCATCGTAAAACTGAGCACTCACCACAGTTTCTATTGAGTCGGCAATAATTTCACGCGAAGGCAAAGAAAACTTCATACCCTCTGTGCCGTTGGTAATTCCATCACTTACACCGATGGTGTGAAATATTAAACCATATAAATCCTGATGTAGATCAACCTCTTTTTTTACTGCGGTTGCTATATCATTCAAATGCATGTTGCATGGGTTTCCTTGAAAACCAGTGCTCACAATTCCTACTTGTGCCTTTTTCTGATCTTTCTCACTCATGCCAATGGCATAAAGCATGGCTTGTGCTGCAGGTAGACTGTCATCCTGCGTTATAATCTTACTGAACTTATTTAACTTTGTTGTCATAGCCGTATGTGTTGATTCATTATTGTTTAATGAAGTAATAATTAGGTCTCACTATTTGAAAACAACCACTTCTTTAAATTGTTGAGTAATTTGATTTTTAATTGTTTTTACGAATGCGTGTTTTTACTGCTAATCTGGAATATGAGTTCATAATCATTGTACATAAAGCTACCAAATGAAAAAAGTTCCAAACCTATTTATCACTAAATAGCGTTTGGAACTTATTAATTATTGAGGTACCTGGCAGATTCGAACTGCCGTACACGGTTTTGCAGACCGTTGCCTAACCACTCGGCCAAGGTACCGATGCTTTTGAAAAGCGGTTGCAAAGATACTATTATTTTTATACTAAAAAAAATATAGCCAAATATTTTGCTTTTTAAAATGGGAAATGTATTGTTTTTGCACTTGTAACTATGAGAAAAGTAGTCTGAAAGCCTCTTCTACTTTGCGTGCTGTTTCAATTTTTATAGATACTTTCGAGGTAAAACCTTTTAGGTTATTGGCGGGTACAATGATACGCGAAAAACCCAATTTCTCTGCTTCCAATATTCGTTGTTCAATACGATTGACTGGTCTTATCTCGCCTGACAGTCCCACCTCGCCTGCCAAACAAGTGTCTCGAGCCACAGCGATGTCAAGACTCGATGACAACACCGCACTGATAACGGACAAATCCATTCCAGGATCGTTTATCTTTAGTCCACCGGCAATATTGAGGAAGACATCTTTTTGTGCTAATTTAAAACCTGCACGTTTTTCTAAAACAGCCAATAGCATATTCATTCTGCGAATATCAAAACCTGTTGCCGAACGTTGTGGAGTGCCATAGGCTGCTGAGCTAACCAAAGATTGTGTCTCAATCAGAAATGGACGAACTCCCTCGATGGTAGCCGAAATTGTAGCCCCGCTAAGGTCGTCATGGTTTTGTGTGAGCAACATTTCGGATGGATTACTCACTTCGCGTAACCCAGATTGAATCATTTCGTAAATACCTAATTCGGCAGTGCTACCAAAACGATTTTTGATGCTACGAAGGATCCTATACATATAATGTTGGTCTCCCTCAAATTGTAAAACTGTATCTACAATATGTTCTAGCACTTTGGGTCCAGCAATACTACCATCTTTGGTGATGTGTCCAACCAACAAAACAGGTACACCCGATTGTTTGGCAAACTTGAGGATAGTTGAGGCGCACTCGCGCACTTGCGATATACTGCCAGGTGATGATTCCATTGAATCAAGGAACATGGTTTGAATGGAGTCGATAATTACCAACTGAGGGTTGGTGTTTTTGATGTGACCAAATATCTTGTCTAGATTAGTTTCGCAAATAATTAGGCAGTTATCGTTTTCAATGTTAAGACGCTCTGCCCTTAATTTGAGTTGTCGGGCACTTTCTTCGCCCGATACATAAAGCGATTTGATGAATTGTAGTTTCAGGATTGTTTGCAAAACCAAAGTAGATTTGCCAATTCCAGGTTCTCCACCAATTAGCACAAGAGATGCGGGAACCAGTCCTCCGCCAAGAACACGATTAAGCTCATTGTCTTGCATGTCGATACGAGGCTCTTCATCTGCTCTAATATCCTTAAGAGATTGAGGCACGTTTTTGCCACTCGAAAAGGATCGGGTGTCTTCTTGTTTTATTGCACCATCTTTTCTTATCAATTCCTCCACAAATGTACCCCATTCGCCACAGGCGGGGCATTTGCCCATCCATTTTGGAGATTCGTTACCGCAGCTGCTGCAGAAATAGACTGATTTTAGTTTTGCCATAGTATAGTTAGAGTAATGAAGCGCAATTTTCTCTTAGATTTTTCCATCGATCAATATTTTCCTTTTTGCTACGAATTACTTGGAGATTGAATCTGGTTTGCATATTTACTAATAGCTCAGCACTTACTCCAGTAGCTGCCTCCAAAGTTAAAGCAAAATCTGTGCTTACTTGACGTTTGCCATTTAATATATCATTTAGCATAGTATATGATACACCAATTATTTCTGCAAATTGTTTTTGTGATATAATTCTGTATTCAAGTTCCTTTTTCACTACATCGCTTGGATGAGTAAATTCGTAAGGAATCATATCTTTTGCAGTCATTTTAAATATTATTTTTTAACACAAAGTTAAAAGATCTTCTGTGCACTAAGTGCTTTCTTATTGCTCTTTGTGGTTAATCTTTTCTTTGTTATAAGTAAGAATACACCTTGTTTGCACACAAAGATAATGATTAAGTTCCGTATTTTTCTCTATTTTTGTATTCTATAAAACAAAATACTATGTCCACAATTATTCAACTGATATCGAAATCGCTACAAATTAGCAAAATAAATGTAGAGAACACAGTAGAGCTATTGCAAGAGGGTGCAACCATTCCTTTTATTAGTCGCTACCGAAAAGAAGTTACAGGAGGTCTTGACGAAGTAGCTATTGAAAATATTAAAACGCTGAACGATGACTACAAAGAGCTGCAAAAAAGAAAAGAGTTTATTCTGTCTACTATTGCAGAGCAAGAGAGGTTAACAGAAGAGCTGGAAGAAAAGATTGAAGATTGTTGGGATAGTACGGAATTGGAAGATATTTATCTGCCATTTAAACCTAAACGACAAACACGTGCTGAAATTGCACGAAAAAAAGGATTGGAAGATTTGGCAACATGGTTGATGAAACAACAGTATGGATCTCCTATAGATAAAGCCAAGTCTTTCCTCAACAGTGAAGTGAGCACAACAGAAGATGCCTTGAAGGGTGCTTCGGATATTATTGCCGAGTGGGTGAATGAAGATTCACGTGCACGCCAAGATGTGCGAAGCATATTTGACAAGGAGGCTGAAATAACTTCAAAGGTGATTAAAGGAAAGGAAGAAGAGGGTGAGAAGTATAAAGACTATTTTGATTTTGCCGCACTTCTGTCTCGTTGCCCTTCACACAGACTGTTGGCTATTCGCCGTGGTGAATCAGAGGGTTTTTTACGGGTGTCTATTTCTCCCGATGATGAAAAATGCACTAATAGGCTCATACAACGATTTGTGTTGAACTCATCTGATGCAGCTCAGTATGTTGAGGATGCAGTGATAGATGGATATAAACGAATGATGAAACCATCAATGGAAACAGAGTTTGCCAATTTATCGAAAGCGAAAGCAGATGAGGCGGCAATTGCAGTTTTTGCAGAAAATATGCGTCAGCTATTATTGGCTCCACCATTGGGACAGAAACGTGTCTTGGCTATTGACCCCGGTTTCAGAAGTGGTTGTAAATTGGTTTGTTTGGACGAGCAAGGTAACTTGTTGCACAATGAAAACATTTATCCACATCCACCTCAGAATGAGTTTTCAAAAGCGGGCAATAAAGTTGTGAAACTTGTTTCAACTTATAAAATTGATGCAATTTCGATTGGTAACGGAACTGCGAGTAGAGAAACGGAACGTTTCATTACTGGATTGCGTTATGAAACTGAGGTAAAAGTCTTTGTGGTGAGTGAAAATGGAGCTTCAGTTTATTCTGCTTCTAAGATTGCTCGTGAGGAATTTCCAGAATATGATGTTACTGTTCGTGGAGCTGTTTCCATTGGTCGACGCTTGTGCGACCCTCTTGCTGAATTGGTTAAAATAGATCCCAAAGCTATTGGAGTGGGACAGTATCAACATGATGTTGATCAAGGGAAACTGAAAAAGTCATTAGACCAAACTGTGGAGAGTTGTGTAAACCTAGTGGGTGTTAACTTGAATACTGCCAGTAAGCATTTGCTTGTGTATGTATCGGGATTGGGTGATTCTTTGGCGCAAAATATTGTGGATTATCGCACTGAACATGGCGCATTTGAATCTCGTAAGCAGTTGATGAAAGTGCCTCGCTTGGGTGCAAAAGCTTTTGAACAGTGCGCAGGTTTCTTGCGAATTCCTGATGCCAAAAACTTATTAGACAATTCTGCGGTTCACCCTGAGAGTTATTATGTGGTGGAGAAGATTGCCAAAGATTTAAAGAGCACAGTAAAAGAATTGATCAATGATAAATCATTGAAAGAAAAGGTGGATTTAAACAATTATACAACAGACACAATTGGGTTGGAAACCTTGAATGATATTTTAGAAGAACTTGAAAAACCTGGACGTGATCCCCGTAGTAAAGTGGAGACTTTTGAGTTTAATGCATCAGTGAAAACAATTGATGATTTGAATGAGGGGATGGTTCTGCCAGGTATTGTAACCAACATCACCAATTTTGGTTGCTTCGTTGATGTGGGTATCAAAGAGAATGGATTGGTGCATATTTCAGAACTGGCTGATAGATTCATTTCTAATTCAAATGAGGTAGTGTCGTTGCATCAGTACGTAAAAGTGAAGGTTTTGTCAGTGGATAAAGAGCGAAAGAGAATTCAGTTATCGATGAAGGCAATTGAGGATTAAAGAATGATAAGCAACTTGAGTTTTTATTGATTGTTGAACGGGGCTGTTTTGATCGCAAAGATACAATTGCCTTAATGTTAAGGCTACTTATTTGTTATATTCAAATCTTAGGTTGAATGACTTGCGGTGATGAGCCGTTATACCATATTTTGATATTGCTGCGCGATGCTCTCGCGTTGGGTAGCCTTTATTTCTTTCCCATCCATAATGCGGATGTTCATTTTGAAGTGCTATCATATATTCATCGCGATATGTTTTTGCCAGAATGGATGCGGCAGCAATGGACATAAATTTACTGTCACCTTTCACAACGCAGGTATGATCAATACCCTTATATAGTTTAAATCTGTTCCCATCTACCAGTATGTGTTGAGGTGACAGTTGTAGCTTTGCTATTGCACGGTGCATTGCTTCAACCGATGCCCATAAAATATTATATTTATCAATCTCTTTAGGTGTACAACTTGCAACAGCATAGGCAGTAGATTCGCACTCAATGATTCTGCGTAATTCATTGCGGGTCTTTTCCGATAGTTGTTTAGAGTCGTTCAGTGTTTCACATTCAAAGCTGGAAGGTAGTATAACTGCAGCGGCAAAAACAGGACCTGATAAGCAACCTCTTCCTGCTTCATCACAACCTGCTTCAATGATTCCATTTTGCATGCAAAATAAGAGAGGGGTGGATTCTAGTAGATTCTTTTCTTTCAAAGCTCAATTTCTAAAAAGTTATCAGCAGGTGGGAAGTCGAGTTCAAATGTTGAAAAGTCTGCATCGGGTCCTCCCACTAATTCACTAAGTTGTTCAATCATTTGCAACATCTCTTTGTCCAATTTTTCGTCTCCTTTCATGTGAAGCAATTGCATTTTCACCACCAGTTCAATTAAAGTATTTTTCAAATCGCTTGGAATGGGTAAGTCCATCGATTGTATTTTTGATTTAGCTACACGTCGTGCAATTTGTTCGGTCTTTTGGCGGTACTCCTCTTTAAGGTTTGGATTGCTAGGTGTAGATTTTATGAATTCTGTTTCAATATTAAGCGTATTGTTTTCTAAGGTAATTAATCGATAGGGGAACGGATATCCTGCTAAACTACCTGTTTCTATATCGTAAATTGTTTTTCCTTTAGACGAAGTGAACGAAGTAATGTCGTTAGAATGAAAGTGACCAGTAAACATTATTTTCAGTCCATTATCAGCAAGTGTTTCTGCAATTTTCTGCCAGTCGTCAATCAAATAATCGGAGAAAAATACAGCTTGGTAAGGCATATGTTCAACTAACCCATGGTGCATCATGGCAATTACTTTGATTCCTTTTGCTTTTGCTTCTTGTAATATTTCGAGTGTCCAACGTAATGTTTTTGGAGGAATTTTTCCTGCTGATATGCTGGATGTTTTGTACTCTTTGTGGCGATTACTGTCTATAGACAAAATCCAAGTATTCTCATTTATTTTAGCGAGATAGCTTAAAGATGCAGTATCTCGTTTTAATGCTTTGCCATAACCATAGGGAGAATATAATTCAGCAAATTCTTGGGCAGATACATTGTAAGTAGGAGTAGAGGTGTCACCCACATATTTTTTTGAGTTAGGTATATTTACATCATGATTACCTGGAACTACAAAAATACGTGTGCCACTGTCAGTCAAAGGTTTTAATTTTGCAATAAAGTCAATATGACTATCACGTTCCCCATGATTTGTTATGTCTCCAGTAATTAAAAGTACATCGGGTTGATAAGAGTGTAAATTTGCAATTACTTTATCTAATACTGCATGTAGTTCTTTGGTGTTTCTTCCCGTAGTAATTTCGAAGTTTTGTAGAGCAACACCAGGGGTTGCCAATTTAGAAGAAAGATAATGGATGTCACTTATTACAACAATTTTGAGTGCCTGTTGTGGGAAAACAGTACTTGAAAAAATCAGTAAAGTGAGTAAAATGTATTTGTGCATAATTTAGTGCTGAGGTAAATCTTTACAAATATAAAGATTTTTCAGCACTTTCAACAAATTAATAAATAGTTAGAGGTTAAAGGATTCTGGATTAACGAAGATTTGGTTTTTTATTGCAAAGACTAATTATGAAGAATGCGCTCAATTTCTTCAACATTTGAACGAAACGATTTATCTACCTCAAGTAAACCTTTTACATTATTGTATGCATGGAGAACAGTTGCATGATTGCGCATACCTATATGTGATCCAATTTGTGACAGAGAGAGCTCAGTGTGTTCTTTTGTGAAATACATGGCAACTTGTCTAGCTTGCACTATTTCACGTTTACGTGATCTGGATTGGATAAGCTCTTTTTTGATATTATAGTAATTGCAAACGACTTCTTGTATTTTCTGAACAGTTATTTTTCTAACTTCAAACCTAATGCTTTGTTCAATTACTCTTCGAGCAAGTGTAAGGTTTATTTCAGTGTCATTAATGATGGAGTGAGCCATAAGTGACACCACAATTCCTTCAAGGTCGCGCACATTGTCAGTGACATTCTCTGCAATATAATCGATAACTGGTTCTGAGATGGACAACCCATCGGCAAGAATTTTTTGTTGTAAGATTTTCTTACGTAGTTCTTTCTCGGGACGCTCGAGAAGTGATGTTAGTCCCCAGCGAAAACGCGTTAAGAGTCGCTCTTCCATATCTACCATGTTCATTGGTGCACAATCAGATGTCATGATCAGTTGTTTATTGTTTTGATGCAAATGATTGAATATATGGAAGAATGTATTTTGAGTCTTAACTAAACCAGAAAGTTCTTGTATATCGTCTATAATTAAAATATCTATTCCCTGATAGAAATTAATGAAATCATTTACTGTATTAAAACGGGTAGCATCGGTATATTGTACCTTAAAAAGATGTGCTGAAAGATAAAGGACTTTCTTATCAGGATGAAGTTCCTGAATTTTCGAACCAATGGCATGACAAAGGTGGGTTTTGCCAACACCCGAGCGACCATGTAGAAATAGGGGGTTAAAAGCTGTTTTAGCAGGGCTGATTGCTACAGCTTCAGCCGCTGTACGAGCAAGCTTATTGCTGTCTCCTTCATAATAATTATTGAATGTGTATTTTGTGTTAATCTGAGAATCGAACTCTTGTGCTTCTACTCTATCAAAAGGACTGGGCACTTTAGCAGATGGGACAGTTTTCTGAGAGAAATTTGATTGCTTCTTAGATTCTCCCCTTATTTCAACAGCAGTATTGCTCGCTGATGCAACTACAACACGATAATTCAGTATGGTCTCTTCTCCCATTACCCTATAGAGGGTCTGTTGAATAAGATCAATGAATTTCTCTTCAAGGTATTCGTAGAAAAACTGACTCGGAACTTGAACTGTAAATATATTATCCCGATAACTAATGGGGATAATAGGAGCAAACCAAGTATTATATGCAGCTTCAGAGATATTATCTCTAATAATTTTGAGACAGTTATTCCATAAACTTTTAAAATCAGTTTTCATTTATTCGTAGAGATGACTTTTATTGTGTGTAATTCTTATATGAGTATACAAATTTTGCAAAAAGAAATGACAATTCAAAATCAATTATTGCTCTTATAAATTGAAAGTCCAACAGTCCATTAGTTATCAACAAGCTAATTATATTTGATTAATATACAGGTGTTTGTATGTAGATGAATATTAATTAAAGTTGATAATCAATAGCATGCGTGTTTTATGACCTAAAGTTACCTCTATTTATAAAGTGGAGATAAATTGCTGTAATAGTGTTTAAAAGAATCAATTGATTTGAAAATTATGAAGATTGCTTATTTACATCAATTCTAATTAAGGATGGCTGATAATGATTTTTAGGAATTATACACATGATTCAGAACTCCAACACTATCGCAATCTAAAGCGCAACAGTTTCGTAGACCAACCTCATATTTGTTAATGGAAAAAGAGTTTCTGTTTGGTTAAGAAATTCACATAGCTTGTTGACTGCTTTATTTG
>JAQVZQ010000039.1 GCA_028708095.1 Dysgonamonadaceae bacterium | reverse complement strand
ACTATTACTACAGGAATAAATATATGTCTTTTAGGTTTAAATTTCATGGTGATAATCGTTAAGTCTATCCACAAAGTTTGTGATTTTTGATTTAGAGATTATTGGTGTTGTTTCTTCAGCCTTTAACACAGCCTTTGCAACTAATCTCTCCCAAAAATTCATTTTTGGATACAATAATTCACCATCAAAAAAATCTGAGACAACTGCTCTTTCAAGCAACTCTTTAGGATAAGCATTGTTTAATTGCTCCAATGCCTTATCACCATCGAAGAAACTGGTAACAAATAAACCCAAACGTTTAGTTTTTAGCAATTCCAGATTATGCTTAGTAAAGTTGATAACCAACTTACTATTTTTACCATAATGTATTGAACCACCAATCACAATCGTATTATACTCTGACAATTCGGGCATAGAAATTTCACGTTCATTTAAAAAACATAAATCTACATTCCCGTCTAAAAGTTGAAGCATTTTCTTTGCATACTCAGATGTAGTACCATGACGGGAAGCGTAAACTATTAAGGTTCTGTTCATTTTAATATATTTTATAAAAAGAAGTTCCGTTAGATGTTGAAAAGGCAAACTCTTTACTCAAAGTTTTGCCATCAACTTACCCTATCACTTCTAAAATAGCTAGTAAGTAATCATACGATTTCTCAACAGCAGCAATCTCTACATATTCATCAGGTGAATGTGCTCCACCAATAGTTGGACCAAAAGAAACTATATCTAAATCAGGATTTACATTCGATTGTATTATTCCACATTCCAATCCTGCATGAATTACGTTGACGTGAGGTCTTTCTCCATATTTTTCCAAATATATTAGCTCCATTGAGTGTAAGAGATTTGAATGAGCGTTCGGTTGCCATCCAGGGTAATCTCCTTCAATCTTTACATTGGCTCCTGCCAATAAAAAGACACTTTCAACTGATGAGCAAACCCACTCTTTGCGACTTTCTGATGAGCTGCGAACTAAAAGTTTCACATCTATCCGCTCGGGAGATGACTGTACTAGTGCAAGATTTAATGAACTCTCAACGGTATCAGGAAACTCTGCCAACATACTTATCACACCATTTGGACATCCCTCAACAGCATTGATTAAGTCATCCTGCACCTCAACAGGCAATAGGGTTGAAGGCTTATCTGTTTTCTCAGCTTTAAAGCTAATTGACTCTTCAGTTCCTGTAAATTCTTCTCTGAAAAGACCTTCATATTCAAGCACTAAATCCTGCAAATCATCAGACAATTGCTCAGGAATACAGACAACTGCAAATGACTCACGAGGAATCGCATTACGCAATGAACCTCCATGTATATTGGATAATCTCGCTTCATAATTACGAACAATCTCTTTCAAAAACCTATTCATCAACTTATTGGCGTTCGCCCTTCCTAAGTGGATATCCGTTCCCGAGTGTCCACCTTTAAGACCTGTAAGACTTATTTTGAAAGCAACATCACCAGCATCCAACTCTGTATCGTCTTTAAAACCAAATACCACATTTACATCTGCACCTCCGGCGCAACCAACACAAAGTTCTCCATCTTCTTCAGTATCCAAGTTTAGCATAAGCTTACCTTCCAAAAAGCCTTTTTTAAGACCAAATGCTCCATCCATGCCTTCTTCCTCATCTGTCGTGAAAAGCGCTTCTATCTGTGGATGCTTTAAAGATTCATCTTCCAAAATAGCTAGCATCATTGCTGCTCCAATTCCATTGTCGGCACCCAAAGTAGTAGAGCGAGCTCTAACAACATCACCATCGATATATGCATCAATCGGATCTTTTGTGAAATCGTGTGTCACATCTGAATTCTTTTGTGGCACCATATCCAAATGTGCTTGTAAAATGACAGTATCCTTACTTTCAAAACCTTTAGTTGCAGGTTTTATAATTACTACATTATTTACTTTATCTTGTTTTACTTCAAGATTTAATTTGTTGCCAATTTTCTTGACATATTCAGTCACCTCTGCCATCTGACCTGTTGGTCTAGGAATACGAGTAAGCGCATAAAAATGTTTCCATACGTTCAGTGGCTTCAAATTTAGAATTGTTGATGTTGACATGTTGTTTTTTAGTTTTAGAATGTGATTTTTCAATCATTTGGTTTAGAAACTTTAATCTCTGCACTGTTTGGTAAATCTCTTTTTACATATTGTATTGCAAATATACTGAAAATTCCTATTAAAATGAGCCAAGCAGATTGAATTGTGAAAACAGCTCCTGCAAATGCAGCTGCTTGATCTTTAGCAACACCGTAAATAACAAGAGAATATATAACCATAAAATGCCAAGCGCCAATTCCTCCTTGCGTCGGTGCTGCAACCCCCAAACTGCTCATTGCAAAAACAATCAATCCGGCCACAGGACCTAAATGCTCTGTAAAGTCAAATGCATAAAAACAGAGGTAAAAGTATAAATAATAACCCAACCAACATAGGAATGTGTATAAAATAAAAAGCCCTTTCTGTTTCATCTTCCAAACAGTCAAGATATCTCTTTTTATTCCTTGATAGAAAAGTTTCACTTTCTTTATTAGAAAAAAATTGGGTAAGAAATTAAAAACCACATATAAAAAGGCAAATACTAAAATGATGGTGGCATAGAACCAAAAAGAACTAACCATTGAAACAATACCTGAGCCCACAGTAGGATTCTCTTTAAATAAAGAGATAAAGAAATTGAATTCGAGCGTAAAGCAGAGAACCAGAATAAATCCCATGGCAACTACATCAAAAAAACGATCCACTAAAAGTGTCCCAAATGTTGTGGAAAAAGGAACCTTATCATATTTAGTAATCACTCCGCATCGCCAGACTTCGCCTGCACGGGGCAAAACAAAGTTTACAGCATAATTGCCCATCACTGCATATATCAAACTAATGCGCTTTGGATAATATCCGACTGATTGAATAGTTAACTCCCATCGAAGGGCTCTAAATATATTGCCGCCTAAACCAAACAAAAGTGAATAACCAATAATATAGAAGTTTGCAGTCTTTGTTATTTCCCACAACTCCGCAATATCAGTTTTCCTATATAGTAACCATAAAACAACAATCCCAACAATCAAAGGAAAGATGGTTTTGATGATTCTTTTTGATACTCTCAAAAGATTTGCGCTCATCGTTTTTATATTATTGACTACAAAACTACAAAATATTATGATTCCTTTTTATTAAATGCTTTTTAAAACATAATTGTCTAGTTTATTATTATCATCTGATTTCAGAACCCCCTCTCGATTATATCAAGGGAAAGTCTATCTTTACTGAGTTGTAATACAAAACAATTTGACTATTCGTGCAAGTATATTTTGTATGTATAAGCATCAATAAATGATACCATTATAAGTAAATAAAATTATCACATTCACTTCTTTGTAAAGATTAAACAAACTTTTTAATCTAACATTTGTTTAATTACTTTAAGACACACAGTCGAAGGAAAAAACTTAATTAATAAAAGAAATCATAATATGAAACTAAGAACATTTTTAATTGCAGGATTACTCCTGGTATTCACATCCACAATTAGTGCTCAAAATTACAAAACTGGAATTGGTGCACGTGTAGGTTTTTTTAATGGCATAACAGTAAAACACTTTGTATCTCCCAATAATGCTTTAGAAGGCATCGTGAACTTTCGTTGGGGTGGTGCGATTGTAACAGGTCTGTACGAATGGCAAAACCCAATACCCAGTGCTCCTGGACTTGATTATTATCTAGGTGTGGGTGCTCACATTGGTTTTTTTGACAACTACAAATGGGACGACGCAAAAACTGTTGTTGGAGCTGATGTAGTGGTGGGTCTAGAATACACATTTCCAACTGCACCTTTCTCACTGGCTTTAGATTACAAACCTGCCTTTAATTTTATTGGAGACAATCACGTTTGGGCTGATGGTCTTGCATTAAGCATACGCTTTAATTTACAATAAGAAAAGCTGTAGTTTATCTTTTATAACAGAGCCGCATTCAATTTGAGTGCGGTTTTTTCAGATTAAGAAAGTAGAATTATGCAATCTATCTGTCCCTGTGAAATATGTTCACGTGAATTTCACAGGGTGAGTGTTGCGCAGCAAAAAAAAGAAATTCATTTGCTTTGCGAGCGGCAAAGCATAAATCTGGATAGTAGCAGGTATGTTTGAGTGTAGCACCAATGTACTCAACTATTTTAATTGTAACATGTTAATCTAACATCCTGAACTCAGTCATTAAGACTGTAGCATGACAGATTAATATATGCAACTCAGTCATTAAGACTGTGGTATGACAGATTAATATCTGCAACTCGGTTATTCAGACTGTAGCATAACAATTTAATATCCGCATCTCAGTTATTAAGACTGTAACATGACAATCTCATATCCGTATCTCAGTTATAAATAGTGTCACATGACAGATTAATATCTGCAATTCGTTTAGTCAAATTGTAACATGACAATTTAATATTCGCATCCTAGTTATTAATATTGTAAAAGGATGTATTAACATTTGGAATTCGATTAGTCAGTTTGTAATATGACAATCTAATATCCCCAACTCGATTATTCTAATTGTAACGTTGCAATTTGATTTCTGGCATCAAAATTTGACAATATGTATGCAAAATTGTCATTTTTGGAGAACATTCTGACATTATGCTACTTTGCAATATAGGTACCGCAAAGGCTCAAAAAGAATAAAACAGTTAACAATACGCACAACTTAATCAATGACTATTAATAAACAGTTGACAATGTGAACAATTTGTTTCAATATGTAAAGTTGTAAGTTGACAATGTGCTTACCGAAACTCAATTATTCATTTTGTAACTTGACAATTCAATTGTTGGGAGTGTCGTAAATTAAATTGTAAGTTTACAATCCAATTATCAGGGATGTTGGAAATTAAATTGCAACATTGCAATTCAATTTTCTTTTGGTTGACAGTAACCACATATGCAACTAGTTAGTATTTCGCTGTTATGAAATAATTTTTTATCGAGTCGGATTTAGAATTTTGTGGTGAGCAAGGAAAGTTATAATAGTGCAAAAGGAGGAGAAAGATAATTAGTTAATCAAACTATTGAACTATATAAACGTCAATAGTAAATAGTGTAAATTAACTATATGTTTAATTTGTGTATAGCGAAAGCATTCATTACGGTCTATCATTTAAATCTGACTCTTCATTTAAAAGTGAATAATGTAGTATGAGCTTTTCACTTTTTGCTATTAGTTTACCATTGCGTATTTCAAAAAGATTGAACGGCATTTTAAATTGACAATTGCTCTTTTGCGCTGATATCGGTGGCAAGCCATCACAAAATAAGCTTGTTGCCTTATTCTAACAACCTGTTTTTTATTTACACACTACAATCAATGTATGGATTCTTGCACATCTGTTACAAACATCACCTAAACTTTTTTAATTATTCAATGTTTAAGACATATAAGAAGACAATAAATTTTGAAAAGGACAATCAAAAATATGAAGTTTAAAACATTTTTAGTTGCAGGAGCTCTGCTTTTACTCACATCCACCATCACTGCTCAAAACTATAGAACAGGGGTTGGTGCTCGCGTAGGTTTCTTTAATGGTGTTACGGTTAAACACTTTGTTTCTAGAAACAATGCTGTGGAAGGTCTCTTAAGCTTCCGCTGGGATGGAATTATTGTTACTGGATTGTATGAATGGCAATATCCCATTTTGAGCGTACCTCGTCTCGATTACTATGTAGGCCTTGGTGGTCACATTGGTTTCTTTGGCGATGATGATTGGGATGATGATGACGACTGGGACGATTATCATGAAAGAAGAACCGTTGTAGGTCTCGATATGTTAGTTGGATTGGAATATACTTTTCGAGAAGCTCCCTTTTCTCTTGCTTTAGATTACAAACCAGCCTTTAACTTTATTGGTCACAGACAATTTTGGGCCGATGGTTTGGCGTTGAGTATTAGATTTAATATAAATTAGCCGCTATCATAATAAATACGTTTTTAGTTTATTGAATTGTTTAAAAACCGCATTCTTGAAAATGAATGCGGTTTTTTTCAAATCTTAAATAATGTGCGCAACAAAACTTTTTACAGCAACGTGTTGTTATTTGAACGATGCTTCACTTTACGTTAGTGAAATCGCAACATTTATCTTAGAATAACCGGCAACCTCCATTACCCACTAGTATTGTATCTATTATAAACAATTGATTAAGCGAAAGAAAGAATTACTTTTAATTACTGCAATTCTACTCTCAGGCCTGCTTGTAAAAGCTCAAGATATATTCTTTCCTACAAAAGAAGGGACTGTTTTGACATACAAAACATACGACAAAAAGGACAAAGAAACGGGCACAATACGTTACACCATCACCAATGTAGCTAAAGATGGCGAAAACATGGACATAACCTATTTAATCGAAACTGAGGATTCCAAAAACGAGCCTATTTTTAAAGAAGAGATTACCATCCAGAAAAAAGGAGATAGGCTTTATATTGACATGAGTAAATTTCTCAACAAAGCTGTGTTTGCGCAAGCAGGTGAAAAAGCCGCCAATATAGAAATTACAGGAAACGACATGGAAATACCCACGAATTTATCGCCTGGTGATGTTTTGCCCGACTCGAATGTAGATATGGCTCTGAAAATGGGTTTTGTGAATATAAAAATGTCAGCTAACGTAACCGACCGTAAAGTTGAAACACTTGAAAATATTACAGTGAAAGCAGGAAAGTTTGATGCTTATAAAGTAAGCAGTAAGGTTACGGCAAATGCTATGGGTATGAAAACAAGCTCCACATCAGCAGAGTGGTTAGCAAAAGGCATAGGAATGATTAAAACGGAAGAATACGATAAAAATGGTAACATGAACTCATATACAGAACTGATATCGATAAACAAATAAGTCTTTGGTTTTTTTTAAGAGGAAATAGGTGTTAGTTTGTTTTGGTTAGATTGTTTTTGGTTTCTACCGCACTCTTTGAAAAAGGGGTGCGGTTTTTTTGGTTTGTGCCTTATATTATATTACCATCAAATGAATATTCTCCACAACCTACAATTGAATGTATAATTGAAAATTGAAAATGAAAAACAGATTAGGATGAAACAGAAGCTATATTGCAATAAGGATGACAATATGAAAAAAATAAATAGAAAAATAAATTTGTTAATGGCAATTGTTTTTTGCTATTAGCAAACAATAATGTTACATTTGCCAAGTAATACTTTCACTACTGAAAGATATTATTTGCATTAGGATATTAAAACCCTACGATTTGGGCATGAAAAAGCCCCGATCACAGGAGCGAGATATCGGGGCTAATTCAGTTTAGTTAAATTAATATGTGCATATTAAATTAATGATGTACACACATCAATTGAGAGCCTCTTTTTTTGGAAAGGGCAGTTGCGTAGTTTTGGTCGACACAGCAACTGCCTTTTTTTGATCTTCATTTTGATCAAATCCATTGACATTACTTGTGCCATTTAAATGAATACTTCCATCCTCCACACTCTGATGAGACATCATCATACGTGTAGGTTCCATACCACCATCAACTGGAGCATTACCTCCTTCTCTAATGGTTTTTCTAAGTTTAATCAATGCGTCATAACGAATCAATTTTTCATTCAACTCACTAATCAGAGGTGTGTAGTCCAACTCTTTGTTGTAGCTCTGAGCCACTTCAATACGATTGAACAACTGCCTGAGACCATCGTTGACAATCTTTCTAGACAATAGAGTAACTCCTTTTGGTCTTTGCGACATTAACTCATTTCGAGTAGCTAAAAGCTGCATCAACTGTGAATGCACATCGCACAAACCATCAAAGTGTGTTGATAAACCTAAAGCACTAATGGCTTCTTGTAAGTCCAAATTCATTTGGTATTCTTTTACAAATTGATCAATCCTTTCATTGATTACCTCCTCGTTGTTTGCTCTGATATTGTACAAATAACGATTAACAGCCTCTTTGGACACTCTTATTTGCTCATCAGTCCCATTGATGTAGCCCCTCACCATTCCCCTTACATGAAAAGAAAAAGCTGTAGCATACAAAATACGCTTTTCGCGCAATGGTTTCATGCGCTCGGTCAATGGATGAGGACCATAAGCAACAATTAAGCTTTCAATTTCAGGTTCCAATGCACTGAAATCATTATAAGCTTGCTGAATTTCAAGAGTTTCGAGATCATGTTTTTCTACAATCTCTAAAACATTTTTTGCTAATTGTGGAAGTTCCAACTTTAGCAATCTACCGTAATTTATGTTTTTAACTATCATTTGTTTAGATGTTAAAAAGTTTTCGTAGAGAATACTTAAATTTCAATTGAAAAATGCTCCTGTTCATTTTTTTGAAAATCAAGTGTTTTTCTACATTCCCAATCTTGGGATCTGATCCGATTTTCGAATTAGATATGTGACAAAACTACGAGAATGTTTTTAGTCAGCAAAGGACAACTTTTTCCACATAATTATTGTTAATCTCTTGACAAAAATAAAAAGCATAATCGCTGTACTACAAGCAAATACAAAATATCTGTGAATATATATTTACACTACCTTAACACAAATAAATTGTTACAATGCATAAATATAGACTTTTACAGCTCGCATGGGTCTGATATTCAACGATTACACATCTTTACACACAATAACACAAAATCTCGTGAATAAAGGACAAAACGATACACTTGAGCGGGGTAATTTTATAGTTAAACTTTATTAAAAGGAGTCCTGAAAACCTACTTTAAAATAGATTTAGACACAATTATTGCCAATCTAACATCCTGTAGTTGTGAATTATACGCATATTATAATTCAGAAACATAAACAAATATCAATCACTCTTCTACAACAAATTTATTTGAGGACAAATTGTGCTACCGCATGATATACAAAATACTGTTAACAATACCGCTAACATTCCGAACATAAGCCAAAACTTGTTATAGGAAGTGCTGACATTCCGGACATAAGCCAAAAATTGTTAGGGGAAATACTTGCGTGCCGCACACAAACCAAAAATTGTTACAGGAAATGCTTGCGTGCCGCTCATAAACCAAAAATTGTTACAGGAAATGCTTATGTGCCGCACAAAAGTAAGAACATGTACAATTTTGAAGATTTGAGCAGAGCAACAGGTGAAAATTTCAGTAACATCAAACTGAAGAATCAATTTTTAAATATCTCCGCAAAATCTTAAGAAATTTTTGTATATTTGAGACCCTAAAGCATTGAAGTGGTAACCATTGTATATATGAAGCATTTAACACGCTCTTCTTTACTGAAAAAAGTGAAATAGTAAATAACCCATAAGCTATGATTCTGAAACAACTCAAGCCTCGAAAAGCAATCAACAAAGCATATCTGAAATTAAAACCCAACCGAGATGATATAGAATATTTTAAAACCAACCTTATTAAACTGTTGGATAACATAAACGATACCGAGTCGGAGGAGCACCACAAGAATCTGATTACTCATTTCTTGAACGAAACCTACTACAAAAACACCCACTTTATCAACACCAAAGAGAGGGCAGACCTTGTGATACACAATGGCAACAACAGAGCAAGCAGTGTAGGAGTAATAGTAGAAACGAAGAAGCCCAGCAACAAATGGGAAATGATTTCCCCAATAGAACTCAACGCCAAAGCATTTCACGAACTGTTACTATACTACTTGCGCGAAAGAATTACAAATGACAACCTTGAAATAAAACACCTTATTGTTACCAACATTCACGAATGGTATTTATTTGATGCCACTGCATTTGAACGAATATTTGCTCAAAACAAAGAGTTGGTACGCCAGTTCAAAGAGTTTGAAAAGGGCACTTTGTCGGGAACGAAAACCAATTTCTTTTACGATAAAATTGCTCACCCGTTTATCGAAAGCATATCGCACGAAATAGAATACACCCATTTTGATATACGCGACTACGAGAAACCTCTCAGAAACAACAATCCGGAAGATGACAACAAGCTAATTGCCCTGTTTAAGCTATTATCGCCAGAGCACTTGCTTAAGCTCCCTTTTGCCAATGATAGCAATACGCTCGACAAGCGTTTCTACGAAGAATTGCTACATATCATGGGGCTGTGCGAAACCAAAGAGGGAGGCAAAAAAGTTATACAACGGTCAGAAGAGGGAAAACGCAATAGTGGATCGATGCTCGAAAATACCATCAATGAATTGGACAGCCTCGACAAAATAAGTCGGCTGGACAAGCCAAGCACATTTGGCAACAACCTACAGGAAAGGCTTTTCAATGTTGCCCTTGAGTTGAATATCACATGGATGAACAGGGTGTTGTTTCTCAAATTACTGGAGGCACAATTAATTAAATATCACAAAGGTGATAGCTCATACTTGTTTCTCAACCTAAAGAAGATAACCAACTATGACGACCTAAACAGCCTCTTCTTTAAAGTGCTAGCACGAAAGCAAGAAGATAGAGGAGCAACCACAAAAGATGCCTTCCAAAAAGTGCCTTATCTAAATAGTTCTCTGTTTGAACCTACCGACCTTGAGCACACAACGCTATTTGTAAGCAACCTAGACGACAACCGACAACTGCCCATCTACAATGGAACAGTACTGAAGGATGAGAACGGCAAAAAGAGAACTGGAACGCTCAACCCGCTTGAATACCTATTCAAATTTCTGGATGCTTACGACTTTACTAGCGAAGGCTCCGAAGAGATACAAGAAGATAACAAAACGCTGATCAATGCCTCAGTGTTAGGCCTTATCTTCGAAAAGATAAACGGATATAAAGATGGTTCTTTTTTCACTCCTGGTTTCATCACCATGTATATGTGTAGAGAAACCATTCGCAAAGCAGTTATTCAGAAGTTTAATGAAGAGAAACAGTGGAGCTGTGAAACCATTACCCAACTCTACAACAAAATTGATGATATTGACGAAGCCAACAACATT
The DNA here is from genome assembly GCA_028708095.1 of Dysgonamonadaceae bacterium. Lineage (GTDB taxonomy): Bacteria > Bacteroidota > Bacteroidia > Bacteroidales > Dysgonomonadaceae > UBA2632. Next base: position 6,938 of record JAQVZQ010000039.1, on the reverse strand, counting down.
GTGAATAGTCTCAAAATATGCGACCCTGCAGTGGGTTCGGGACATTTTTTGGTGTCGGCACTCAACGAAATCATTGCCATCAAAAACGACCTGCGCATCTTGAAAGACCGCAATGGCAAAAGACTGAAAGAGCATCATGTGGAGGTGGAAAACGATGAGCTGATTGTGACCGACGAAGATGGGGTGATATTTGAATACATCCCAACTAGTCGAGAAAGTCAACGCATACAAGAAGCCCTGTTTCACGAGAAGCAAACCATCATAGAGAATTGTTTGTTTGGGGTGGACATCAATCCCAACTCGGTGAAGATATGCCGATTGCGCCTGTGGATAGAACTACTCAAAAATGCTTACTACAAAAACGAAACCGAACTAGAAACACTGCCCAACATTGATATCAACATCAAGTGTGGCAACTCGCTTGTTAGTCGCTTTACCATTGATGCCAACCTTGGGCAAGCCCTCAAAAAGAGTATGTGGACCATTGACAGCTATCGCTCGGCAGTGTCCACCTATCGCAATGCACACGACAAAGAAGAGAAGCGTGGGATGATGCGACTGATTGACGACATTAAAAATGATTTTAGAAGCGAAATAGCCGACAACGACCCTAAACTGTCACGACTGCACAAAATAAAAGGGCAACTATATACACTGACCAATCAAACAGCCCTTTTCGAACAATCGAAGAGAGAGAAACGAGCGTGGAACGAAAAGGTGGAGAAACTAACCAAAGAGATCAACAAACTAGAAGCGGAGATTGAAGAGATAAAAAACAACAAAATATTTGAGAATGCATTTGAGTGGCGGTTTGAGTTTCCTGAAGTGCTCAATGAGGAGGGAGATTTTGTGGGGTTTGATGTGGTGATTGGGAATCCGCCGTATATAAGGCAGGAGGAGTTTACTGAACTAAAACCTTATTTAAATTCAAGATATCAAATATATCATTCCTTAGCCGACATGCTCACTTATTTTGTTGAGTTAAGCCATCAAATAATGAAAGACAATGGAGTTTTTCAATTTATAATATCAAGTAAGTTTACAAAAGCAGGATACGGTTCTATTATGCGTAAGTTTTTAGCAGAGAATACACAAATGACTCACTTTATAGATTTTGGTGGCAAACCAATCTTTGATGAAGCAACTGTAGATGCAGCAGTAATAGGTTTTGTAAAGAGCAAACCATCAAGTGAGGGACAGCTTATATATAGAGAAGTCAAAAAATCGGATGAGGTTTTGATAGGTTTTGAAAAATACATCAAAACAAACTCAACTTTATACCCAATTAAATCTTTAAGTAGTGAGGTATGGAGTTTTGATAGTCCTAAAATGCTTAGCATCATTAATAAAATTGAAGAAAAAGGAACTCCATTAAGTGAATGGGATATAACTATAAACTTTGGCATCAAAACTGGCTATAACAAAGCTTTTATTATTGATGAAGAAAAGAAAAATGAATTAATTGCAGCAGACCCACTGTCAGCAGATATTACAAAACCACTTTTACGAGGAAGAGATATTCAGAAATATACTGCAGATAAGATTGTTAATTGGCTTATTGGTTCGCATAATGGTGTAAAACCAGATATTGAAGCAGTTAATATAAGCCAGTATCCAGCAATAAAAAATTGGTTAGATACCCACTGGTTAGAAATCAATACAAGATATGATAAAGGTGTTACGCCATATAATTTAAGAAATTGTGCATATTGGCAGGACTTTAATAAACCAAAGTTAGTTTGGAAGAGAATCGGTTCAATATTGAGATTCTGTTACGATGAAACAGGTGCTTACTGTTTGGATAGTACTTGCATAGCAACTGGCTCCAAAGTAAAGTTCTTGACAGCAGTACTCAATTCTAAGTTATGCAATATGGAGTTGTTTAGACTATCTCCTAAAACGGGAACTGGTGATTTGATTATAAGTGTTCAGGCACTGAACCCAATAAGAGTTCCAATTCCAAATGAAGAGCTAGAAACAAAAGTTTGTGATATTCTTGATGAAATCATTGAACTTAAAAAGAATGAATCAGACACCACCACCCTCGAATCCCAAATCGACCAATTAGTTTACGAACTTTATGGGCTGACGGAAGAGGAGGTTGAGGTGGTTGAGAATAGTCTGAACCGTTGATTTAAAGAATTGATTTGATTGCGTTGATGATGATATTGGTAGAGTGTGTAGCTATTTAATGTGTAAGAATATGGTTAAGCAGGTGTACAACTCCTCCCTCGTTTGCAACTAGGGGCCAATGGCTTAGCGTTTATAACGCAAAAAGAGTAAACACAGCGCAAAGAATCATTTAATATAAATATAGTTTTCAATTAAAATGCAAAATCATGACAAAATCATTTTTTATTCATTTAGCTACAGCCCTCTATTTCATACTTTTTATTGGCTGTTCACAGAAGACATACAATATTACTCCCAATCAGTTTAAGGGAAGCGACACTCAAAGAATTCAAGCAGCAGTGGATGAAGCTGCGAGTGTAAATGGCAAAGTAGTTATTCCAACCAATAATTCAAATGGCTCTGATGTGTGGCTTCTTGATAGCGCCATATTGTTACCTAGTAATACAACTATTATTCTTGATAATTGTACGATTCAATTGTCAGATAGATGCAGGGATAATATGTTTCGCAGTAAGAATGTAGGCATCGGTATAACTGATCCGAAGTGGGTCAAAAACATCAGAATAATCGGTATAGGTGATGTTTTGTTGAGAGGTGCGGATAACCCGAGAGCTACTGGTGATGGTGCTAGGGTATTGGTTTCTGAAAAACAGCCGGGCAGGGTTAGTTATGGAAGTGATGCGGGGAAAGAGGGAATCAAGCAAAAGGGTGACTGGCGCAATATTATGATCCTGATGGCTTATGTTGACGGCTTCAAACTAAAGAATGTAAATATTAAACAAGCACATGCATGGGCAGTAAGCCATGAAAGGGTTTTAAATGCCGAGATTTCAGATATTACATTCGACTCTCCTCAGTATCAAAACATCAATGGAAAAGAAGTGTTCGTAGCTAATAGAGATGGCATTAATCTTCGACATGGCTGTAAATACTTTCGAATCAATAATATTACTGGTGTAAATGGAGATGATTTAATCGCTTTGTCAACGCTTGGAATAGACTTAAATCCTGAAGATAAGGGAGGAACATTGAATTCTACTATGGTAACCTCTAGAAATTGGAGCGGTCCACAAGATAATACTGAGCAGGTATTTATCACCAATTGTCAAACGAATTATACGGGGGTAGGCATTCGGGCAAATGACCGTGCGAGCATACATGATGTGTATATAAATGGAGTTACAACAAAAGCCAGACCAGACACGCCTCCTCCTTATGGAGGAAGCCCTTATACATTGTTGGTAGGTGGAAAGGGATATGGTCAGGACTCTCAGCCAGGAAAAATAAATAACATTCATGCCATGAATATTGTTGGTGATGGTAAATGTTTAATTCTAATTGAGCAAGCAATTGCTGATTGTAGCTTTATGAACGGCGTTTATACAGGGAATGGAGACCAGATAACTATTTATAATATTGATAAATCGAACATTAGCAATGTAACTTCTCAAGATTTAATCAAAATAAAAAAATAAGATCACTGTTAGCAGGTATTCATCTGTGCGATGTAGAGGCACAGATAAATATTTTTTAACAGAAATTAAGAAGAAGTACAAATAAACTTCTGAACCATGATTAAAGGATTGCATAATAGTCATATATTAGCAACTGTGATAAAAGAATCAACGAAATCATCCCAATCAAAATCAATCAGCGGTTCAGACGACTGAAGGAGAAATTATTAAGCCAGCGTTATTAATATAGATTTTAATGTTACAAACAATTGACCACTAACCCCTCGTTGCAAACGAGGAGGAGGGTAAACAACATACTGATTATAAATAATTAAAAAAACAGACAATTAAAATGACAACAAAAAGATCAATGAAAAGTTATTCAAAATCATTATTAACTTTTACAGCTGCTATTATTTTCTTTGTGTTTGGCTCGGGGTGTTTACACGCTCAGGATGCTTTGAAAATAAAGAAACAGAAAGCTTTTGAAGAAGTATTTGGGGATGCGGTTAAGCTGGATCCTGTAATGGTTGAAAAGGTTAAGGCTGATGTGCATGGTAAACGTCATTATGTAGACACAAATGGTGATGGCAAACCAAACGAGGTATGGTTCGTTGATATTGATCCACGTCACAATGACAAGTATCGCCCATTATTGGTGAAAGTAATTGATGAAAACGGGAACTTGGATTATGGTAAAGAACCCGATAGATATGGAGACCTGTGGGTTGCAGATTGGAACGCAGATGGTATGGTTGATGCTGTAATTGGATATGAAGATCTAGACAATGACGGTGATGTTGATCAAATGGGAATGTATCACTATAATGAGCGACTGGGGCTGCGTGTATGGTGGTTTATTGATCATGGTGACGATAATTTACTCCAATATGATGTCGATTATATTTATTATCAAATGCCATGTCAAGATCATACACATTTTGGCGGAAATGAGAGCTTTTCTCTTTTGTATTATGATGCTGACAAGAATATGTGGATGCCTTTTTGGGAGACCCGATTTCTTTTTTATGACTTTGATGATGATGGAGTCACAGAAGAAGTTATTCGTGTGGAATCAGATGCAGATGCAATGCAATTTTTGAGATGGGGTTTTAACGTCAATCCACTGACAGATGAAGATGAAATAAGGAATTTTGATGTAGGACTTTCTTCGTTTGGACCAGGATGGATGCATGAAGGAGAGGGCAGGTTACAATCACAAAAATATGAGTATAATATTTATCCTAGAAACATTGACTCCGTCTTGTATATTCCAGATGAGCACAAAGAGTATTTTACCATTAGAGGTATTCCATCAGCTGCGGTAGTAAGCAGAGAGACAGGAAGAGAGTTTTTTAGTGCTGCACGATGGGGAAGGGTTTTAATGACTTGGGATGAGAATGATTTAAATGTTGCTTGGAAAAGACCAAACGATGAGATTGAAAGATGGGAAGGAATTATCGCACCCGAAATTAATCAACCTGGATATTACATGCCACAAATTGGAGGTCCGGGCTGTGGTCCATTTAATAAACGATATGAACTAGTGCTTCATCCTCAAGATAGCAATAAGTTTTATTTCAATCCTTCCGATCATAAAATACATATAAAACATAGTGATACAACGTGGATAAACGTTGATTACAATGGAGATAATATTTCTGATATGCACTATACTTGGGTTGACAGAAACAATGATGGTGTAATGGATCAAATTAAAATTGATTTTGTTGATAATATTGAATTTAGTGACTCAATAGACTTAGATGTATCTAAGGTGAAATTTATTCCATGGCGGTTTAAAGATTTCAATAAATTGCACATGCCTATTCTTGAAAAAGAACCCGAAAACAAATACAACTTAATTAAACACCTAACTGCCGCACTGGAAATGAATAAAAAAGGGTATGGTAATGATTCAGTTTGGGATTTTGTTGAGAATAAAATGGTAGGAGGTTACTCGGCAGATCTAACAAGTCGCCTATTAAAAAGGGATGAATCTATGCTGTATTACTTAATGCTTATTCAAGATCGTCAAATTGCAAAGCTTAAAAAAGAGAACATTGGCAGTAAATCATTTTGGAAAGCATTTAATAAAGCCCGAAGCAAAGGTGATACTCAGACAATGACAAAAGCAGTAAAGAAACACTTTAAATTGAAACCGACAATTGAAAATTATACAACATGGTTATCAAATTTACGAGCTCCTGAAGAGAAACAACGGGTTGCATGGACCAATGAGTGGATGCCTCCTAACTGGGGTTGGGAGTCTGAAAAGATGGCTTACCGCTTTTACGACGGTCATTTCGACTTGTTCGGAAAAAGAGTAGATACATTAATCTATCCTGTAATAAAGAAGGAAAAAAAGAGTTACCATAAAGATCATAAGGGTTGGGGAATGGATATTCTGAATGTTAAGAATACAGGTGGAATTGGTGGACTAACGCTATATATAAACGGTGTTGCCTATCCTGTGCGTAACGATAACAAGTTAAATGACCCAACTTTTACTGGCAAACCTTACTTTGGTGAACGCCTATCGGCTCTATTAAAGAAGTTAAATGACCCAACTTTTACTGGCAAACTGGTTAATGAAAGTTTTGAAGAAGTCACGTTGGAGTTTACAACTAACAATGTTGGACCTAAGGACAATCCTTACACTATAAAAATACGTCCGACAGCTATTGCTGGGTATCGCAAGTCTCCAATTGAAGTGGTTGTAGAAGGTGGTAACCCAAACGACAAAATTGAATTGGGTATAGGGATAACGCATCTGGGTGATGAGGATTTCTTTTATAATAAAGATACTGGTGTCATGGCAAGTTGGGGATTTCAAGATCCTGAGATTGGATGGGTAGGACTTGGCGTTATTTTCTCACCTGATAGATTTATCAGAATTGATAATCTGGAAAATGAACACATAGCAGTGGTGAAGTGTGAGAGAAACGTTCCTTTGACTTACTACATTAAGGGAGAGTGGTTAAGAGCAAATCAATTCCCTTGTTGCCCCGCACCTTCTGATTGGTATAAGAAATTAGAAATAAATGCAAAGGAGTTGGGATTAAGAAAGTAATTATAAGCTACTAAATGTTTTTTTGAGTGGGCTCAGATCAGGAAATCTGCACCAGCTTACATCAATATAAATTGATAGATGAATAATGTCACTCCTTATGGAGTTTTGATGTAGTTCTATACTGTTTGCTATAATAAATTCAGCCCTTATTGGCTTTAATGCAGAGCTAAATGCACTCTCGCTGGCGCAAGTCCAGACCTGTGATAAATTAATAAACAAGTCAAAGATTTGCGCCAGTCAAAGAAATAGACACACAGGTAATGGAATATTCGATAAGT
>JAQVZQ010000303.1 GCA_028708095.1 Dysgonamonadaceae bacterium | reverse complement strand
TCATCTGCTCCATTTGTATTTCCTTCTCCACAACATATCCAATCCTTTATTTGTTATATGATTGTACATCTGCCAAAAAGTCACACTTCTACTTTGGCAAGAGATTTGACGTTTAATTGTTAAATGGAAATAATAATAAAACAATATACCTATGAATTATAATAACTTTACTATTAAAGCACAAGAGGCTTTACAAAAAGCAATTACACTTGCCCAATCTACCAATCAACAAATGATTGAACCAACACATTTGTTAAAGGCTTTGATGTTGGTGGGTGAGAACATTACCAGTTTTCTGTTTAATAAATTAAGTGTAAATACCCGCAACTTAGAGTTGGCGTTAGACAGAGAGATAGAATCTTATCCAAAAGTGTCGGGTGGAGATCCTATGCTTAGTCGTGAAACAAATGCAGTGATGCAAAAAGCTGCTGGCTTTGCGAGCAAAATGGAGGATCAATACGTTTCTCTTGAGCATTTATTGCTGGCGCTGTTAAGTGAAAAGAGCACTGCCTCGCAGATGTTGAAAGATGCTGGTGTAACACAGAAACACTTGCAAATGGCTATTGATGAATTGCGCAAAGGCGAGAAAGTAGCCAGTCAATCGGCAGAAGATACTTACCAATCATTAAGTAAATATGCCGAGAACTTAATTGACAAAGCACGCGAGGGTAAGCTCGACCCTGTGATTGGTCGTGACGAAGAGATAAGACGTGTATTGCAGATATTGAGTAGAAGAACAAAAAACAATCCCATTTTGATTGGTGAACCGGGTACAGGTAAGACTGCCATTGCTGAAGGACTGGCTCATCGCATTATTAGAGGTGATGTGCCCGAGAATTTGAAAAGCAAAAAGATCTATTCATTAGATATGGGAGCACTCATTGCAGGAGCAAAGTACAAAGGGGAGTTTGAAGAACGGTTGAAATCGGTTGTAAACGAAGTAATTAAATCTGACGGTGAGGTCATTCTTTTTATAGATGAAATTCATACTTTGGTAGGTGCCGGAAAAGGAGATGGTGCAATGGATGCTGCCAATATTTTGAAACCAGCATTGGCTCGTGGTGAACTGCGTGCAATAGGTGCTACTACATTGGACGAATATCAAAAGTATTTTGAAAAAGACAAAGCCTTGGAGCGTCGTTTCCAAATAGTGATGGTGAATGAGCCCAATGAAGCTGATTCAATATCTATATTGCGTGGGTTAAAAGAGAAGTATGAAAACCATCACAAAGTGCGCATCAAAGATGAGGCCCTTATTGCTGCTGTTCAGCTTTCGAATAGATACATAACCGATCGTTTTTTGCCAGATAAGGCAATTGACTTAATGGATGAAGCATCTGCTAAATTGCGAATGGAAGTTGATTCTGTCCCCGAAGAGTTGGACGAAATCAGTCGCCGCATTAAGCAGTTGGAAATTGAACGTGAAGCCATCAAACGCGAAGATGACAAACCAAAAGAAGATATTTTGACCAAACAGATTGAAAACTTGCGCGAGGAGGAGGATGTATTACGAGCGAAATGGCAATCGGAAAAGGAAATCATCAACAAGATTCAACAAAATAAAATAGAGATAGAAGATGCCAAGTTTCAGGCTGAAAAAGCTGAACGCGAAGGCAACTACGGATTGGTAGCTGAGTTGCGTTACGGTAAAATAAAACAGATACAAACCGAAATAGAATCATTGAATGATGAGTTGCACGAACGTCAAGGTGTTCGTGCTATGATAAAAGAAGAGGTAGATGCCGAAGATATTGCCGACGTTGTAGCAAGATGGACAGGTATTCCTGTAAGCAAAATGTTGCAAAGCGAACGTGAGAAACTCTTACATCTCGAAGATGAGTTGCACAAACGTGTTGTGGGCCAAAAAGAAGCAATACATGCTGTTGCCGATGCAGTGCGACGCAGCAGAGCGGGATTGCAAGATCCCAAAAAGCCCATTGGTTCGTTCATTTTTTTAGGTACAACAGGTGTGGGAAAAACAGAATTGGCTAAAGCATTGGCTGAATATTTGTTTGACGATGAGAACTTGCTCACTCGAATTGACATGAGCGAATACCAAGAGAAATTTAGTGCAACACGCTTAATTGGAGCACCTCCAGGATATGTTGGTTATGATGAAGGTGGACAGCTTTCGGAAGCCATCAGACGCAAACCATACTCGGTGGTACTGTTCGACGAAATAGAGAAAGCACACCCCGATGTATTCAATGTTTTGTTGCAAGTGTTGGACGATGGACGCTTAACAGACAACAAGGGTAGGGTGGTCAACTTCAAAAATACCATCATTATTATGACTTCAAATATGGGGTCGAATTTGATAAGAGATAAGTTTGCACAAATGACATCACGAAATCGTGAAGAGGTAATCGAGAACACCCGTCTCGAAGTGATGAATCTTTTGAAAAAGAGCATTCGTCCCGAATTTTTGAATAGAATTGACGAAATCATTATGTTTTCTCCATTGACTGAAAGTGAGATTGCCGAGATAGTGGAACTTCAGTTGAACGGACTCAAGAAAATGCTTCATCTCAATGGCATTGATATGGCATTTACTTCTGAAGCTATTAATAGTATTGCGGTAGAAGGTTTCAATCCTGAGTTTGGTGCACGACCTGTTAAACGTGTCATTCAACGCAAGGTGTTGAATCAATTATCGAAAGACTTATTGGCAGGTACTGTCGATAAATCGAAACCTATTGTGATTGATGCGATTGATGATGTGCTATTTTTTAAGAATTAAATAAGAAATAAGATAGACAGATAACAAGAAATAGGTGTTCGAGATGAGAAAAGCGTTGCGGGAGTAGCGCTTTTTTCTGTTTACAGTTGACAACGTGTGACAATAGTGCTGTGTGCATTTATTGGCGTGAACGCTGCGAAGCAGAAAGGATAAAATAAGAAAGAGTTTCGCTAAAGCGACACACGGGTTTGCAAACCCGTGCGAGCGAGCTGCCGATTTTATACTCCCCCTCGTTTCCGAACAGCCTGTCCCGTTAGCATTGCGGGAAGGGGTACATGGTTTGACGTTTTTAACGTAATAATAAGTAACAAAAGCTACGTTTTTAAACATTTGTAGTGCAGATTTATTGTTATAAACAATTGACCATTAGCCCCTCGTTGCAAACGAGGGGCAGGATGAGTCAGGTATACAATGCTTAAAGTAAGTTGTTCTTATTATATAATTCTATACTATGAGTATTGATATAGCGATGAATGTTAACTATTTCTGGCAGACACTACATACATAACTTGCCAGTTCAACTAATATTTCCGAAATTTGCACACTTTTCTTAGAGCGATATAGCATATTTATAATAGAATTGAAGAATGAATGGATTATTATTTCTTGGTTGGGCAATTGTAGGTTTAAGTGCTATGACGCTTTCTTATAAATTATTTGGCAAAGAAGGGTTGATAGCTGTAATTGCTGGCAGTGTTGTAATGATGAATATATTGGTCAACAAGTCAGTGGTAATTTTTGGAATAGGTGCTACCAGTGGAAATGTTTTCTACGCCATGGTATTTTTAGCAACTGATATATTGTCTGAGAATTACGGTGGAAAAGAAGCGAGAAAGTCTGTCATGATAGGATTCTTTATATCTATACTCACCATGGTTGGTGGATGGGTAGCACTGGCAATGATACCTGCCCCTTGGGATTTTGCGCACCAACCTTTAAGCCTTATACTCACACCCATGGTAAGAATAGTAGCAGGTAGCATGGTAGCATTTTTTATTAGCAATATGCTTGATACATATTCTTATCAGTGGTTGAGAGATAAATTCCCAAAGCACTTGTGGATACGAAACAACTTTAGCACATGGAGCAGTCAATTGGTAGATAGCCTATTGTTTGCCTCAATAGCACTGTTAGGAACTATGCCCATGAATGCATGGTTTCAAGTTTTATTGTCAACTTATCTATTAAAGGTAATAATAGCAATAATTGATACACCTTTTTTGTATATGGTAGCGAAAAAGAGATGAATAATCAGTGAAGTGTAATCTTGAATCACGACACAGTTAACCCTTTATCCGCAGAATTCTACTTCTTAACAGCTACGCTGGATCTAAAAAACTGAATAAATATGGGTTAATTCACTGACTGTTGCAATAGATTGGCTCTTGTTGCAGCAGTTTTTCAGGATCTAAGAGTTTATTGTTCTTTTTAAACACATTGTTTTGCAGTACAACACTACAAGTAGGAACAAGTCGAGCATCCCTTTTCTTGATTGCTGTTATATATATCTCTGATGGATGATATTCATTGTCAATGCTTT
>JAQVZQ010000302.1 GCA_028708095.1 Dysgonamonadaceae bacterium | reverse complement strand
TGTAGTTTGCAAAACTAGAGAAATTATTAGACCTGGCAGATCTTTTAAACGAAATCATCGACCCAAAAAGCCTTACTCAATGAATTACAAAAGGTTATAGCATATCACTAACTAAACGACATTGAATAATGAATCATTATGAAAAAGAATGAAATACCCGAAAGGCTTTCGGCTTTTCGCAAATTTATGGAAAGCAAAAACATGAGCGTTTTTGTCATCCCTGGTACAGATCCACATTTAAGCGAATACCCTGCAGCAACATGGGAAGGTCGCAAATGGATAAGTGGCTTTACTGGGTCGGCTGGAACAATTGTAGTGTCACTAAATAAAGCAGGTCTATTTACAGACTCACGCTATTTTTTGCAAGGAAAAACTGAGTTGGCCAACACGGGTATCGATTTGTTTAAAATGGGATTGCCTGAAACACCTGATATGATTGACTGGATAATTGATGAGACAGGAGAGAATGGGAAGGTAGGAATTGATGGATTGGTATATGCCGCTTCGGATGCGAAATTGCTTCGAAATAGATTGAAACGCAAAAACATTGAACTAATAACAGAGTTTGATCCATTTGTTGAGATATGGAAAGACAGACCCGAAATACCTAAAAAAGAAATTTTCACTTTACCTGAAGATATAACTGGAGAGTCAGCTAAAAGCAAAATTGAACGTATTGTAACAGCTATCAAAAAAGAAGATGCTGATGGCATGCTCATGGTTACATTAGACACCATTGCTTGGACTTTCAATATAAGAGGAAATGATGTAGATTTTAATCCCGTGGCAGTTGCTTATGCTTATATATCAGAAAAAGAAACAGTGCTTTTTATCAATCCTGAAAAATTGACGAATGAAGTAACTGACAACCTAAAACAGCAAGGTGTTGTGTTAGCTGATTATCATAAAGTATTTGAATATGTAGGTAACCTACCTGCCAAAACGACTGTTTTGATTACTTGCAGCAAAATCAACTATAAGTTATTACAAACAATTCCTGAAAATTGTCATGTAATAGATGTGCCATCGCCTGCCGACTTAATGAAGAGCACTAAGAATAAGACAGAGCTAAAAGGCTTCCGCAATGCAATGCTGAAAGATGGAATTGCACTGGTGAAGTTTTATATGTGGATGGAAAAAGCTGTACCTGCTGGTGAAGTAACAGAAGTAACCATCGAAGAGAAACTTAAAGAATATCGTTCACAACAGCCCCTCTATTTTGGTGAAAGCTTCAATACAATTGCAGGATATGCTGGCAATGGTGCTATTGTGCATTACCATGCCACTCCTGAAAATCACTCAAAAGTAGAACCAAAAGGACTATTGCTCATTGACTCGGGAGCTCAATTTATGGATGGTACAACAGATATAACACGTACATTGGCTGTAGGTGAATTGACTGAACAGATGAAAAAGGATTACACCAATGTGCTGAAAGGTCACATCCAAATTGCAACTGCCATTTATCCACAAGGAACACGTGGTTCTCAACTGGATGTATTGGCACGAAAAGCACTTTGGGATAATTGCCTTCATTATTCACACGGAACAGGACATGGCATTGGTCATTTCTTAAATGTACATGAAGGTCCTCAAAACATTCGTTTAGAAGAAAATCCTGTTACATTACAACCTGGAATGGTAACATCTAACGAGCCAGGTTTATACCGTGCAGATGAGTACGGTATACGCATTGAAAACCTAATTGTTACTCAAGAATATAAAAAGAATGAGTTTGGGACATTCTATGATTTTGAAACAATCACACTTTGTCCGATTGACACCATCCCCATTGATAGAGAGTTGATGACCCAAAAAGAAATTGATTGGCTCAACAATTATCACACAATGGTGTATGACAAACTTGAATCGCATTTGAATGAAGAAGAGAGAGCGTGGTTAAAAGAAAAAACAAAAGCAATTTAGTATTAAAGTGATTAGAAGTAAGTGATAAGAAGTAAATAGTGAGTAATACCTATATACCCCACTCTATTGCTTTGCAACTCACCGATTGCAAATCGATGCGAGCGGATATTTAGTAATAAAAAGTGGTAAGGAGTAAGTGGTTACATTTATAATATCTCCTAACTCCAAACTCCTACCCTCCTCTTTTCTTCGTTGCATACCAATAGTAAATCGGCTTGAGAGGAGACTCAAATAAAAAATAAAACAATGGCATTAATTAAATCTGTTAGAGGATTCACACCTAAAATGGGTGACAACATATATTTGGCTGACAACGCCACCATCATTGGCGATGTTGTTATTGGCGACGATTGCAGCATTTGGTATAACACTGTTTTACGAGGCGATGTAAACTCCATTCGTATAGGCAATAGAGTGAACGTACAAGATGGCACTGTCATACATACTTTGTATCAAAAATCGGTATCTATTATCGGAGACGATGTTTCCATTGGTCACAATGTAGTAATTCATGGTGCTAAAATAGAGAATGGTGCACTCATTGGCATGGGTGCTATAGTACTTGACCATGCAGTGGTAGGCGAAGGTGCAATTATAGCTGCAGGTTCTGTGGTTTTGACTGGCACACAAGTTGAGCCTGGTAGCATTTATGCAGGTGTGCCCGCCAAATTTATAAAAAAAGTAGATCCTCAACAATCCAAAGAGATGAATCAGAAAATTGCAAGCAATTATTTGATGTATTCTGATTGGTTTAAGGAAGAGGATAAAAAAATAAAAGAAAAGGAATAATCCTCCTTTTCTTTGCAAATATATGTAAAAAATATTCCTCATAAACAATTGACAACTTGTCTTATAAAAACAATTACTATGCATACTATGTCTGATTCTGAATTAAAAAGCTATCTCGATAAAAGTGTCGCTAAACACAATCGAGTTTCTTTCATTAAGAAAGATCCCATAAGTATACCCCATCAATTTAGTGATAAAAAAGACATTGAAATAATGGCTTTTTTCACAGCTACCTTAGCATGGGGGCAGCGAAAGACAATCATTGCAAAATGCACAGAGTTGGTAAAAAGAATGGGAGGTGAACCCTACAACTTTGTGATGAATCATTCAGATGAAGATTTGAAAGATCTTTTAGGTTTTAAACATCGCACCTTTAATGATACTGACTTACTTTATTTTGTTGATTTCTTTCATAGACATTACTCTGAGCACCAGAGTTTAGAAGAGGCTTTTATTCCAGAGACAGGATTTACAGACATAGAAAGTTCACTAATCCACTTCGAGGAGCAGTTTTTCAATCACGAAAATGCTCCAAGTCGTACTAAAAAGCATGTTGCTACCCCCGCAAGAAACTCTGCTTGCAAACGGTTGAATATGTTTTTGAGATGGATGGTTAGAAAAGATGAAAATGGAGTTGATTTTGGTATCTGGAATCATATTGCAATGTGCGATTTAATTTGTCCCATCGATTTACATGTAGAACGTACAGCACGTAAGTTGATGCTGATAACTAGAAAACCTGTTGATTGGCTAACAGCAATTGAACTAACAGAAAGCCTTAGGAAACTGGATGAGAATGATCCCGTGAAATATGATTATGCACTTTTTGGATTATCTATTGGAGAAGATATTACTTCTCTGTAATTTCAGAGCTCTTGATCTATCTCTGATTATAAAACAAGTTATAACATGTATTGACGCAAAGGAAAAAGTCGTAACTTTGGGTCTTTAAATCAAATGTTATGCAAATGCAATTTTCTTTTTACCCAGTACCAACAAAATTAATAAATCCTATGTTACGTTTTTATGAAAGATAAGGAATCACTCATTCTATCCATTTTATTATTCACATTTTTATAAACAAAGCGGATGAATGTTTGAGGAATCTATTTTAAAGAGGGTAAGCATAAAAAGTAACGCAATTGTCTTTTCGGAGTAAATGGTTAACCTCTAATAAATGTAGTTGTTTTCATTAATTTGTTTTCTATTCATTGTGGAAAGTGAAACAATCACTTGTGGTATGTTGATTGATTTTCGTGGATTATCTCAAAAGTTAACTGTTTGGTTAATTTATGTTCACCTCGATAATCTGTATCCACTTCGATAATTTAATAAATTAATGCTCCATCTCCCTAAGTTCATAATTTCATTTTTGTTGAAATCAATAAAATTCCCTGCTCTTAAAAATTTAAAAAAACATTATCCCACTTTTCACAAAAAGCCGCAAAGTGCACATAGTTAGGCTAATGAGGCTTTGAAATATAGAAACATTGTACAATGTTTCTATATTGTCTCACTGTCGAATTTGAAATATCGCACGATATTTCAAATTATCAACTTGTCACACT
>JAQVZQ010000038.1 GCA_028708095.1 Dysgonamonadaceae bacterium | reverse complement strand
TCAGTTTTAGAGTTAAAGAAATTGACCTAAGTACATGACAGAAAATTAAAAAACAGCTATCCTTGATTGATTATGAAGTTTCAAAAGCATTGAAGTGATAAATGTCAATCTAAACATCGTTCTACTCATAATTTCATCCTGAATATTATTGCGGCTATTGACTCATATTGTTTTTTCCAAAAAAGCCTTCAATCAAATTTGAAGTGGAAAAATCAAACCAATTAAGTATTTGGGGATAATCTTATCCCGAAACTCACGTTAGTAAATGATTAGGAATAGTTTATAAGATTGCAGATATGCTATAATGCTGTACTTATTTGTTGCTCATTTGTTACGCGACAAAGAAAAATGTTGTACTTTTATATATAAATCAGATTGATAAAATAAATTGATAAAATAATGAAGGAAATAATTATTGTGCTGAGTCTGTTTTTTCTTCCCTTTGCTTTTGTTTATCCGCAAACAGAAGTTTTTACAGTAAAAACAGAGATTGAATCGGATTGTGAGTCGAACCTTGTAAATATTCTCAAAGTTCATGATTTTATGATTAAATTTGATGCTGTTCGATCTCTATATAAGGAATTGGACATTAAAGATTCAATCATTCGAAATAAGGAGGGACTTCTTTGGGGATTCAAAAAATATTGGGATGATTATTCTATGGCAATCAAAGGTGTTTCGATGGTTTTTGAAAATGAAAAAGATTCAATATTCGAAGCATCTAAGATCCCAATATCAAGCGAAAACTCCAAAGAATATGAACCTACAGTGAATTTCTCAGAAGATCAAATGAACAGTTTTATTAAACAGATAGGTTGTACACCTGATAAAGCATTTGAAGAATATCGGGATTATACTCGTAATATTAAACTTGAAAAAGAAGCATATTTGAACTGTATAGATGCAGAACTGGCCAAGGGAGATTTATCTGAGTATGCAAAAAAACAGATGAATTACATGTATCATTCTTCAACGAAGCCCATGTTAGCACCCTTTTATTCTTTAACGCAATTAGATTTTTTGAAAATTTTCAAAGAGTTTGTCATCAACATCAATAATGAGGTTTTACCATCCGCAGTAACAGCATGGGTGTATCTAAACTGTGATTGTCATATTCCTTTTTCTGTAAATATACATGAGTTTGTTGAAGACTGAAAATAGATAGAGGAAACACCTATAATTATTCATTGAATAAGAAGTGTCACTTTTTATAAAGACCTGTGAACAAAGACCTTTGTTGTAACACCCTCTCCAAGATAACAAAAACCCCTAATTACCAATCAAGATAATCAGGGGTTTACTTAGTACCCGGTGCCGGAATTGAACCGGCAAGGAAATTAATCCACTGGTTTTTGAGACCAGCGCGTCTACCAATTCCGCCAACCGGGCATAAATAGACATTCTTTAAGACTGCAAAAATACATATATTTTTTGGATTGCAAAACTCTTATATCATCTTTATCAAATTATTTTTGCACGAACAGTTGAAAATCATAAACTATGAACAACGGATATTGGATAAATATAAGTTTTTGAAGTATCTTTGTTGAAAGGAACAAAGTCAACAAACTTTGGTTTGTGACAGAATAAAGAATAGTATAAATGAAAAGCGACAATTACTGCATTATTATGAGCGGCGGCATTGGGAATAGGTTTTGGCCCTACAGCAATGGAAGGACGCCAAAACAATTTCTTGATTTTTTTGGAACTGGACGCTCACTTCTTCAAACTACTTTTGATCGATTTAATAAAATAATACCTACAGAAAATATTTATGTGGTGACAAACGATGAATATGCCGTTGTGACCAAAGAGCAGCTACCAGAATTGCACAACGATCAGATATTGCTGGAGCCGATGAGAAGAAATACTGCTCCATGTATTGCTTATGCCAGTTATCGCATTCATGCAATAAATCCCGAGGCAAATATTATAGTTACGCCTGCTGACCATTTGATATTGAAAAGCGACCAATTTGTAGCCGATATTGAGAAAGGATTGGAGTTTGTAGCCAAACATGATGTATTGCTAACTTTGGGGGTGAAACCTACCAGACCTGAAACAGCTTATGGTTACATACAAGTGTGTAACGATAAAATGGATGACGTACATAAGGTGAAGACTTTTACAGAAAAGCCTAATAAGGAACTTGCTGAGACTTTTATAAACAGTGGTGAATTTGTTTGGAACTCTGGTATATTTATTTGGAGTTTAAAAACAATTATGGCAGCTTTCAGAACTCATTTACCCGAAATCTCAAACAAGTTTGATGAAGGTGCACACCTTTTCAATACCGAAAAGGAAAAAGAGTTTATAGACAATAGCTTTCCGTTTTGCTCTAATATCTCAATAGACTATGGTGTGATGGAAAAAGCAGATAATGTATATGTAATCATATCTTCATTTGGGTGGTCCGATTTGGATTCATGGACTTCGCTCCATGATGCTTCTCAGCGAGACGAAAATAACAATGTGAATCTGCAAGGCGAAGCTATATATATGGATAGCAGTAATAATGTAATAGCTACAACTACTAAAAAAATGGTTGTGATACAAGGACTTGATGATTATATTATTGCAGAGTCTGACAACACGCTGTTAATTTGCAAAAAAGAAGAAGAACACCGTATTAAGCATTTCATGACAGATGCTAGGTTTAAGTTGGGTGAGGATTTTTATTAGTGAAAACTAAGTGTGATGTTTTGTTCGACGGAAGAGTATAAATAAAGACAATAGATTTCAATTTAGTTAAGGATGAAAAGTAGATATTATAAACTGAGTCTATTATTATTGACAAGTTTACTTTTTTCGTGTGAAAAAAGCAATATTGAATTTGATGATGCTTTTGAGAAAAGCTATAAAACATGGCTGAATTTCAAGGAGTTGTCAGATAATTCATACAAATACAAGGTGAGTCGTGCTTCTTGGGTTGGGATTACTTGGGAAACAACAATTACAGTTACTAAAGGAACAATCACTCAGCGACATTTCAAATTAGTCTATACCGAAAAATCGGAAGATAATATCCCTACTAAGACAGAAGAATGGACAGAGAATGAAAATGAAATAAATACACATACAGATTCAGGTGCTGCTGAACCTATAACATTAGATGTTATATATGAAAATGCGCAAAATGATTGGTTAGTAAAAAAGAGAAATAGAGAAATATATTTTGAGACAAAAAACAACGGATTAATCTCATTATGCGGATACGTTGAAGATCAATGCGCAGATGATTGCTTTGTTGGAATAAATATTGCTTTTATTGAACCCCTAAAGTGAATTGAAAAAGACTGATACTTATTATCGTTATCACTATCTTAATCACATAAAGAGAAAACTTTCAACAAAGCTCCATTGATTGCTTAACTTATAAACAACAGTTCCCTGTATTTGGGCAATGGCCATATTTCGTTGTCCACAATAAGCTCCAACTTATCTACATGATAACGAATTACATTAAAGTAGGGTTCAACAGAGTTGGAATACGCAATTGCTTTTTCGCGTGAGTCTTCAATTCTATTGGCTACCTTACGGGCTTCAATCATTGCATCTACTTCCTTTTTAATGGCAGAAATATGTGTTGCAATTTCTTCTATCAAAGAAGCATCATCTTTAGATAATTCTGCAGCCTTAGACTCCTCAAATACCATTTTCATTTTATACAAATTATCCAAAAGCATGGATTGATATTTAGTGGCTACAGGAATAATATGATTGATGGACAAATCGCCCAGTACGCGCGATTCGATCTGAATCTTTTTTGTGTATACTTCCCATTTCACTTCGTTGCGGGCATGCAATTCAACATCGTTCAATACACCAATACTTTTAAACATATCGATAGATTGTTGTGAAGTGTATGCATCATACATTATAGGGACACTGGTTTCGCAATCTAATCCACGTTTTTGCGCCAACTCACGCCACTCTTCGCTATATCCATTTCCATCAAAACGAATGAGTTTAGATTCTTTGATATATCGACGAAGTGTCGCAAAAATAGCTTGTTCTTTATTTGATCCATTTGCCACTTTTTCGTTCACTTCTTTGGTGAATGAAACTAATTGTGCAGCTACAACAGAATTTAAAACTATCATTGCAGCAGAACAGTTGGCTGATGAGCCGACGGCACGAAACTCAAATCGGTTGCCAGTAAAGGCAAATGGAGAAGTTCTATTTCTGTCGGTATTGTCAATCAATATTTCGGGCACATGGGCTAGTCCAAGCTTCATCCGTCTCAGCTCTTCCATGTTTATACTATTATTTTCAGCACTCTCCTCTATTTTATCAAACACAGCAGACATTTGCGACCCAAGAAATACAGATATGATGGCAGGTGGTGCTTCATCTGCTCCCAATCTAAGTGCGTTAGCAGCAGATACGATGGAGGCTTTTAGCAATGCATTGTGTTTATGAACAGCCATAACAGTGTTGACAAGAAAGGTGACAAATTGCAAATTCTCATCAGCAGTAACTCCTGGTGTAAAAAGACCTACACCTGTATCAGTACCTAAAGACCAATTGCAATGCTTGCCCGATCCATTCACTTTATCGAAAGGCTTTTCGTGCAGTAGCAACCTGAAGTTGTGTTTGTTTGCTATGTTTTTCATGAGCGACATTACAATCAAATTCTGATCTACAGCCAAATTGGTTTCTCCGTAAATAGGAGCAAACTCAAATTGATTGGGTGCAACTTCGTTATGCCTTGTTTTGATAGGAATTCCATATCGGTATGCTTCAAACTCCAATTCGCGCATGAATGCTGCTACTCTAATAGGTATTGCTCCAAAATAATGATCTTCCAATTGTTGGTTCTTTGCACTTTCATGGCCCATAAGGGTTCTGTCGGTCAACATCAAATCGGGACGAGCAGAATACAATGCTTGGTCGACTAAGAAAAACTCTTGCTCCCAACCCAAAAAGGAATATACCTTTTTTACTTTCGGGTCAAACATTTTACACACCTCTGTAGCGGCTTTATCAATAGCCGATAAAGATTTTAGCAATGGTGTTTTATAATCAAGGGCTTCACCTGTGTATGAAATGAAAACAGTGGGAATGCACAATGTATCCTCAACAATAAATGCGGGTGATGATGGATCCCAAGCAGTATAACCCCTTGCCTCGAAAGTGTTGCGAATGCCTCCACTGGGAAAACTTGATGCATCTGGCTCTTGTTGTGCAAGAAGCTTACCTGAGAATCGTTCTAGTATATCACTTTCGAGTGGACTACCACTGTATTCAATAAATGAATCATGTTTTTCGGCAGTTCCTTCAGTAAGCGGTTGAAACCAATGTGTGTAATGTGTAGCACCCATTTCCATTGCCCACATTTTCATTCCTGCTGCCACGTGGTCTGAGATATTGCGGGGTAGTGTTACACCTTCATCAATAGCTTTAACAACAACATTCATTGTGTCCTTCGAAAGATACTTGGACATCTTAGTGCGATTAAACACATACTTACCAAAGTATTCGGATGGAAACTCCTTTGGAACAGTTATGGCAACGGGCTCTCTTTTGAAAGCTTCTTCTACAACTTTAAATCTTAATGTGGACATAATAGGTATTCAATGCAATAAAAAGCAGGATATCCAACATTATCAGGCATCCTACAGTTTTATATTAATATATCGCAAATATACACATTATGACACAAATGAGAGGTTTTTCGTGTCTTTTTTATTTAGTTACATGGCATATGTGCTATTTAAAAGGAACTTTGATAAATTATATTTCAAAAACCTAACTTATTACTGTCATTCTCTCCAATTGATACACTAAGTGATGATGATAAATGATGGAGTTAAACTCAATGGTTAAATTGTGCGTACAATATTTAGGAATATACATGAATACTCCGTTGAGCGGAGGGTAGATAGTTGAGGCCCCACCAACAAATTTGTAAAATCACAAAAGATATGATTACTACTATCATGGCAGTTCGGAAGCTTGTTCCTTTTTTTAGTCTGATATGAATATAAATGAGGTAAGACAACCACGTAGCAGCTGCCCATGTTTCTTTTGGGTCCCAACTCCAATAGTGCCCCCAAGCTTCTTTTGCCCAAATTGCTCCAAGCAACATTCCAATGGTAACAAAAGCAGTGCCAACATACACTAAATTATCAGTCATCTCCATTAATTTACCAGTGTTGGTGATTTTTTTCTCTCTCAATAGATAATAGATTGCAATTAGTGTAACTGCACCCAATATGGCATATGAAAACATATAAATGATAACGTGAGGAGAGAACCATGGGCTTTGTAAAGCTGGCATCAATACTTTATTGTGGATATCGGGTTTTGCAATGTTAATCACAATAAACACTGTAGATAAAACGGTGCTAAATGAAAGCAACCACTTGTATCGCCATCGCTCGTAAGTGATAAGACCAACAACAGGTAGAAAGAAAGAGTACCAAAGGCGCGTTTCACCCATAGTACGTAACGGTGGTCGTTCTAAGGATATCCACATTCCCAAAATGAAAGCAAAGAAGACAATCAATCCTGCAACTGTGAAAAGTGTTGGGAGCAATCGCTTGTCCTTCTTAAAAGCTAAGACAGCTCCAATAGTCCAGAGAATGACTGCTACCGTTGAAAAATATATGAAATAATCCCAACTCATGATTTTTTCTTTTTTGGTCCTACAATAAATAGATAGAGAGAGCCTAACAATAACATAATTATTCCCACATACACAACGGGCAACCATGGATCCTTCACTAATTCAAACACACTTGTTGTTGAGTACTTACCCTTAGACTCATCATAACTTAGCTGGTATATAGTCCAATTGGCTACAGTGAGCGGTTTATTAACTTGAATTATAGCTTCTTTAATGTCTCCGCTTTCGGTGTATACCTGAACGTGAGATGTATATTTTTTCACTTCTTGAACTGGCATTGCAACTGCAGTTTTTTCGTCAATATAAACAATACTGTGTGGAAACATATAACTTCCATTGCTCACCCACCCTACTTTCGGGTTGTCCATTTCCGCATTACTTACCCTTACCTTAATGGCACTGGCTCCTCCCTCAGAATGAAATGGAACAGCATATGTGTTTAATGAATCGTGCATAATTGCAGCATTAGGTATATATGAAAGAATATCAATGGTGTAATCCGATAATTTTTTAGATTTATTCTCTCCTTCATACTCAAACCATACTGGTTTATTCTTAGGAAGGACTAAACTTGATTCTAAATCTACAACCATAAGTTTTGGTGGATACTCTTCAATCATAAATGTGTCTAACTGAATGGCTATAGGTAACTCTATCAAATTATTCCGTTCATCTTCTGCACGCCATTCTACATTTCCTTCTGCCACGGTCATACTCAATCGAGAAACATCTGAACTGCCTAACATACCGCCCATAAATGCAAGGAAAATTCCAACATGATTGAGATAAAATCCAATATCTTGCCAAGTAAACCTACGTCGTGTACGTTTAAGGATAACGAAGCCAAGGATAATAAGATTGAAATAGCTGATAAAAATAAATGTCCAAGAAGTCGTCATCTGATACCAACCAAACAATCCTGCTAAATTGTGGGGTATATCATGGGGTGATGCATATGGAACAAACTGCGGAACAATTCCCAATATAATTATTACACTGAGCAATACTACAATGGCAGGCACAGTAGCATATACTGAAGAAAGCCAGCGGACAATGCTGCTTTTCTTAAACAAGTAATGACACAGTATAAGAATGGCAACGAAAGTTAGCCCTACAATTAAATTAACTGGGTATTGAAAAGCGTTGAGTTGTAAATTCCCAATAGTTATTTGCAACAAGAAACCGCTTACAGCAATACCAATTGCTATATAAAAACCTTCGAAGTATCCCCAAGGTTGCTCCCAAATAGGTTTGTTTGTTTTATTCATCAAGTTGGTAAAAAAGAAAAGCGAAGATAATCAAAGTCAACAATAAATCACAACTTTTTTAGAACAATGATAATTTATTTTACACAAAAAACTTCGCATACTAGCCTGTGATAAGCTTTTATGCGAAGCATTTTTATTATTATGAAGAGGTTTACTCTTCGTTTAACGATACAATACGATTGTTAGCTTTGGCTGTTTTTAACCATTCCGGAACAACTGTTTCGATAAATTGCTTTTTATCAGCTCTTTCCTTCTCCATATCCAAACCGATATAAGCTTGAGCTTTAGTTTTGGTAGATATATCAGGCATCGGAACAGATGCAGTAAATCCAAGTTGAGCCAATACTTTAGCAACTTCAAAGCGAGCTTTATGTGCTCTGTCTAAGCTGTGAGACATGATACGTTGGTATTCAACAGGAGAGTGAAACGAACCTCCATGTGATGCTACTGAGTAATCCCAACGCCATTGTGATTGGCGCAACAAGTCTAACACTGGCTTCATTTGATTTTCGTTAGCTCCTCTTTCCCATGCAAATTGTGCTTCGATATGAGCAGTGGATAATTCTTGTTCTACTAAATTACGGATTTCATTAGCACTTCTTTGACGTTCGTAAACTGAATTTCGCAAGTCTTCTTCGCTTTCGCGGTGACACACCTGACAAGTATTACTTATGCTTGCAAGTGGACTTCTTACGTGATGGTTGCTATATTTTACTCCACCCTCTGAAATATAAGGCATGTGACAATCGGCACAACTCACTCCACGCTGAGCGTGAATACCAGCTGTGAATAACTCGTAGTCAGGATGTTGGGCTTTGATAATTGGTGTCTTGCTCAACTTGTGGGTATAATCAAAAAACTGTATGCTGTCATAATACTGTTCTGCTCCTTCCATGGTTGTACCATTGTGCCATGGGAAAGTTAGGTAGCTTGTCTCTTTGTCGAAATAATATTCAACATGACATTGTGCACACACTAACGAACGCATATCCTGATGCTTTGCATCATTTACATTTTTGCCCATTGCTTGAAATCCTTCAATTAATCCAGGACGTGTAACTCTTAAATTCATTGTTTCAGGGTCGTGACAATCTGCACATCCAATTGGATTTACAACCTCACTGCCATAAGCAGCCCATTTGTTGTCATAAAATGCTGCAACTCCTAATGAATCCATCATGCGAGGTACGTCAGGACCTTTACAAGTCCAGCAAGTTGCAGGTTGTGGCCCATCTTCTGGGGACATGGGTGAACCAGTGCGTAATGAATGATTGATATCTTCAATAGCATGCATGTGACCTCGAGGTGTTGA
Source organism: Dysgonamonadaceae bacterium (assembly GCA_028708095.1). Classification (GTDB taxonomy): domain Bacteria; phylum Bacteroidota; class Bacteroidia; order Bacteroidales; family Dysgonomonadaceae; genus UBA2632. The sequence continues at coordinate 8,879 of JAQVZQ010000038.1, read as the reverse complement.
GTAATCTTTAGAAAAAGCGTAACCAGCCCAAAGAATCACCATTTCAGGACGTTGTTCTAAAACATCTTTTGCGCTACTACCATTAAATTCACTCTGAAAAGTAGTGTCGGCTGTTTGTGTCCACGTTTCGTATTCACGTGGATAGTTTGGTTGAAATATTTCACTGCGAGATTCGATACCTTTAATCTCTACTTTTTTGTTATACATGATACTGGTAATTTCAGCCCGTCTTTGTGTGATGGATGCTGCAAGCATACCGAGCACAAAAACTGCTCCCAGTGTTACAAAAAATATAAACCAAGCCAACCAAGGTCTCATTCTTTTTTCTCTATTTGTATTCATACCTATATAAATTTAATAGTTATTTTTTGCTTTTTGTAATTTTACTAAGCCACTCTGGCACATTTATCTCGGGCAGAGGAACCAATGCATTGGGGGTTGAAGATATAGAGCGACTTCGTGTGTGTGTTACTTCACGATGACAATCCCAACACGCCATGCCGTTTTCTGCTTTCATCTCCTTAAAAGTCATACGTCCAGTTTTCACAAATTCAGTGTTTAACTGCTCATGACAACGTACACAGTTATTCATAATAACTTGCGAACTTGCTTCGATAGCCATCATAGCCTGTGGTTCACTCCTCATTGTGAAAACAGCTGAGTGACGCAAACCATCTTTTGCTTTGAAGTAATATGAATTTATGATATTATCTTGAGGAACATGACAATCGTTACACGTTGTGTTTCTACCGTGTGAACTATGCAACCATGTAGCATAGTAAGGTGCCATGATATGACAATTTACACATGTGGCGGGGTCATCTGAAAGATAACTATATGCACGCGAAGTGTAAAAAGTATAGATAAATAATCCCAAGAAAGATGCTACGATGATAATTGCTGGAATCTTCCAGCCACCTCTGGGACGAAAGTAATTAATGATATCTCTAATTCTATCCATAATAAATTGATGTATTGTTTGTACATAAATGGACTTGCAAACAAAAATAAAATTTTAAAAGCGAATAAAGTGTAATATATATTACATTCTTCAAATATATTTCTCATATTTGTGTATAGAACTAATAAAAACTCACCTGACTCAAATGAATAAATCTTTTATATTCAAATGCCCTTTATGCAATTCAATACCTGATTCAGAAAAAGAAGACTTTTTAAATAATGTACGCTTTAGTATTAAAACCTTCGAAAAAGGTGAATGGATTATTTCACAAGGAGAGGAGTATGCCGCTTTATATATTTTGATTGAAGGAGAAATAAAAACAGTGATGATGGATGAGAAGGGAGACTTCATGCATATTGAAAATATAAAAGCTCCACATCCTATGGCTACAGGATTTTTATTTGCAGGCAACAATAAATCACCTGTAACTGCTATAGCTATAAAAGATTGCACATTAATCTCTATTCCAAAGGAAAATGTTTTTTCATTAATGAGAAAACACGATGCTTTTATGCATGCCATACTAACTTCTATTTCTAATAAACTTCAGTTTTTATCAGAAAAGATACGCCTCACTTCATTGCGAACTATCAAAGCGAAATTAGCTTATTATATACTGAGAGAGTCTAATGGCGATAATTCTTTTCAATTGAAAATGTCAAGACAAGAAATGGCTAACTTATTTGGTGTCTCGCGACAAGCACTCACCAGTGTAATGAAGCAATTGCACGATGAGAATATTGTGGAAATAGAAAGAAGAAAAATAAAGATATTGAAACGAAACGAATTGAAAACCATGTTTTAAAAACGACACAACATGAAGAAAGCAAATTTAATGTCACTTGTATCAATGATTATGATAGCTGCATCATCCATAGCACAAAACGAATTCTCTCAAGAAATATTTATTTCTCAAAAAGGAGATTCTTTACATTATAGAGAATTACAACCTCAAACCGTTATTGCAGGCAAAAAATATCCTCTGGTTTTATTTCTTCATGGAGCTGGCGAGCGTGGTAATGATAACATCTCTCAATTGCGACATGGCGCAAACATGTTTGTCAATCCTGTAAATCGTAACAAATATCCAACATTTGCTCTTTTTCCGCAATGTCCATCCTATTCTTTTTGGGCACCTATAAACCGAAGTGGTATAAAAGATGAAAACTTCTTTCCATATGATGTTCCTATTACCCCTACTCTACAATCCGTAAAAGAGCTTTTGGATTTCTATATTGAAAACTACCCTGTAGATAGGAATAAAATATACATTATAGGGTTATCGATGGGAGGCATGGGTACGTTTGACATGATGTGCAGGTTTCCCAATTTATTTACAGCAGCCATTCCTATTTGTGGTGGTATAAACACAAAGCGACTAGAACAAATTGAAATTACAACTTCCATTAGAATATATCATGGTGATGCAGATCCTGTTGTTCCCGTCGCATTTTCTAGAAATGCCTACACAATATTGAAAGCAAAAGGTGTAGATGTTGAATATATTGAATTTCCTGGTATTGAACATAATAGCTGGACACCTGCTTTTAATATGCCAAACTTTATGGAATGGCTGTTTAGCCAAAACAAGTAATGCAAAACTCATCATTTTCGAACGATTGTATCGTGTAGGGCTTTATTTTATGAACACGTAACTTCACCTATAATCCCTTTATCTTTCCACACTTTTTTTGTAATTTCGCAGGCTTATTGTAGAATCACGCCTAACAATTAAGCACAAAAAAACATCCTGAATGAAAAATAATTTCAACAAACTCTTGTTTTTCATAGGCATTGCAGTATGTCTCTTCCCATTTATTAGTCCAGCTATAGCTCTTTTCATGGGGCTACTTTTAGGTTTCTCTGTAGGTAATCCATATATAATACAAACCTCCAAAGCATCTAAGTATTTGTTGCAATTATCTGTTGTTGGTCTTGGCTTTGGCATGAACTTATATGAATCTTTACAGAGTGGAAAAGAGGGTATGATCTTTACAATATTCTCTGTTATTGGGGTTTTGGCACTTGGATATTGGTTAGGTAGACGCATGTTGATGGATACAAAAACAGCTTACCTCATTTCTTCAGGAACTGCAATTTGTTGAGGAAGTGCAATTGCAGCTGTTGCCCCTATTCTCAATGCATCTCCCAATCAAATGTCAGTTTCTTTAGGAACTATTTTTATTCTTAACGCTATCGCATTATTTATATTTCCACCTATAGGCAGACTTTTGGAACTTACTCAAGAGCAATTTGGATTATGGGCTGCAATAGCTATTCATGACACGAGTTCGGTTGTTGGCGCAGGAGCCGCTTATGGAGATAAGGCACTCGAAGTAGCTACAATGGTTAAACTTACTCGTGCGCTTTGGATCATTCCTTTGGCATTTGTCACAACAATCTTTTTCAAGCAAAAAGACACAAAAATAAAGATTCCATGGTTTATTTTGTTTTTCATTTTGGCTATGGTAGCTAACACCTTTTTTAATCTACCAGAAAAAATAACATCACTTCTTGTTCTACTTTCAAAAAAAGGAATGACTGTTACACTGTTTCTAATTGGTTCGGGATTATCGCTTAAAATATTAAAATCAGTTGGAATGCGTCCTCTGGTTTTAGGTGTAACATTGTGGATTTTTATTGGTGTAATCAGCTTATTGACTATATTGTTTATTTAATAGTTCTCCCCTTAAAGCAACCCCTCTGATATAACTGCTACTGTTTTTTTAGCTCAATCTTATTTGCAAATTCTTTTTCCCCAATTTTATATAATTAATTGACCCATAAGAAACCGCATTCTATATTTTCATTGAAATATTGTATCTTTGCACCCTGAAAAAAGAATATAAATGCAAAAAATAAGAAATATCGCAATTATTGCTCACGTTGACCATGGAAAGACCACTTTGGTGGACAAAATGCTCATGGCAGGTCATCTATTTAGAGACAATCAACAGACTGGTGACTTAATGTTGGACAACAACGATTTAGAGCGCGAGCGAGGAATTACAATTTTATCCAAAAACGTTTCCATTCGATATAAAGATGTTAAGATAAACATCATTGACACTCCAGGTCATGCGGACTTTGGAGGTGAAGTTGAACGTGTACTTAATATGGCTGACGGTTGTCTATTGGTAGTAGATGCTTTTGAAGGACCGATGCCACAAACTCGATTTGTTTTAGAAAAAGCTTTAGAAATTGGTTTAAAGCCAGTAGTGGTTATTAATAAAGTCGATAAACCAAACTGTAAACCTGAAGAAACACAGGAAAAGGTATTTGATTTAATGTTTAGTTTAGATGCAACTGAAGATCAATTAGACTTCCCCACCGTTTATGGTTCTGCAAAGCAAGGTTGGATGTCATATGACTGGAATAAACCAACTGAAGATATCTTCGCACTATTAGATACTATTGTAGAGCACATTCCTGCTCCGGTAATTTTAGAAGGTACTCCACAAATGCTAATTACATCGTTGGTTTACTCCAATTATGTTGGGCGTATTGCAGTAGGAAGGGTGCATAGAGGAACAATAGTACCTAATAAAGATTATGCGCTTTGCAAAAGAGAAGGTGTAATTAAAAAAGTAAGGATTAAAGAGCTTGACGTTTTTGAAGGTTTGGGTCGCATTAAAACTGATGAAGTTACATCGGGTGATATATGCGCCTTAATAGGAATTGAAGGATTCGAAATTGGTGATACCATTACTGATTATGAAAATCCTGATCCCTTAGATCCAATTGATATTGACGAGCCAACCATGTCAATGCTTTTTACGATTAACAACTCACCTTTTTTTGGTAAAGATGGGAAATATGTAACATCTAGACATATACACGATCGTTTGATACATGAATTAGATAAGAATCTAGCGCTACGTGTCGAAAACTCAGATAGTGCTGATGCATGGATTGTATATGGAAGAGGTGTATTACACTTGTCTGTGTTAATTGAAACAATGCGACGTGAAGGATATGAATTGCAAGTGGGACAACCTCAAGTTATAATCAAAGAAATTGATGGTGAAAAATACGAACCTGTTGAGCAATTAAACATCAATCTACCTGAAGAAACAGCGAGTAAGATTATTGATGTAGTTACGCGAAGACGTGGCGAATTAACTTCGATGGAAAACAGAAATGATCGCATGCACATGGAGTTTACCATTCCTTCGCGAGGCATAATTGGTCTTAACAATACAATCCTAACACTTTCTGCTGGAGAAGCAATTATGGCACATCGTTTTATTGAATTTCAACCTATAAAAGGTGCTATTGAAAAACGTCAAAATGGATCTTTGGTTGCAGGAGAAACAGGAAACGCATATGCTTATGCACTTGACAAGCTTCAGGAGCGAGGAAAGTTTTTTATTGAGCCACAAACAAATGTATTTGCAGGTCAAGTAATAGGAGAAAGCTCTAAAGAAGGAGACTTGGTTGTAAATGTGACTAAAGCAAAAAAAATGTCTAACGTGCGAGCTTCAGGTACAGACGATAAGGCACAGTTAGCTCCTCCAATAATATTTAGCTTAGAAGAAGCTTTAGAATATATAAAAGAAGACGAATACGTTGAGGTAACTCCAAAATTTATGAGAATAAGAAAAATGCTTTTAGATGAAACTGAGCGTAAAAGGGCTTCTAAAAAGTAAAAAAATCAGTAGTCTGAAATAACAAATTGTTATTTTGACAATATAACAAAAAAGAGAGTTTGTATAAATATTTATACAACCTCTCTTTTTTGTTATTCCTCGAATTTGCTGACCCAACACACTGAACTAAAAGACTTTAAAAAAACAATTTATTCATATTCTCATTTTAAGTAAACAAAGACAGTAACTACTTATTTGATTAAACTTATAAATTCTTCTCGTGTTTTTGCTTGTTTAAAAACTCCTGTAAAATCGGAAGTTGTTGTAACGGAAGTTTGTTTTTCGACACCACGCATCTGCATACACATATGTTGTGCTTCAATTACCACCATTACACCCAATGGGTTTAATGTATCATGAATACATTCCTTAATTTGAGTAGTAAGACGTTCTTGCACCTGTAAGCGACGAGAAAAAACGTCAACAACCCTGGCTATTTTACTTAATCCCGTAATATATCCATCGGGAATATATGCTACATGTGCTTTTCCAAAAAATGGCAACATATGATGTTCACACATCGAATAAAAGTCAATGTCTTTCACAATCACCATTTGGCGATACTTCTCTTGAAATAATGCACTCAATAATATTTTCTCAGGATCCTGATTATATCCTTGAGTTAAATATTGCATTGCTTTTGCAACTCGTTCTGGAGTTTTTATTAAACCCTCACGATTTACATCTTCACCTAATGAGTTAATTATTTCTGTATAATGTGCTGCGATTGCGTTTGTTTTGTCTATGTCGAAGTTCATTCATTGATGTGCTTTAAAGAGGAATTTTAACGGTGTCAGTTATGATGTACATTTCTTTACCAAAACTTGGGAACTGATTTTTAAGTTGACTCATAGCCTCATCTGCTTCTTCTCGAGTTTTGTAATTGCCTGCGCGTAAAATCCATCTAGGAGATTTGAAGAATACAGTTGTCTCCATATCTCCAAAACTATCGTTGATTAATCTCTGTTTGTAATAAGCCTCATTTTTCGATTTTCGTTGATCATTACCTGAAAACACTTGAATTCTATATCCTCTGAGTTTCACATATTGTATTGACCCATCGCCCGAAGAGAAAACAGGAAGATTAACAGGTGCTGACTTTGCAAGAATTCCTTTAATGGCTTCATCTTGATAAACAGTTATATTTCCTTGTCCTGGGGTTCTTGCATTAAGCTCCTCAATAATTGCAGTGCTTTTTTTCTCAATAGCAACATCTGATTGCACAGTTTGCTGCGCTATTAAAAGTGATGATGTAACAAAGAGGTAGATAAATGATAAAATTACAACATTTTTTATTTTCATAGAGCTTAGTCGTTTGTGAACATCAAAATAGGATTACCACATAAGAGTGATAACCCTATACAATAAAACTTCTTAATTGAATGCTTCAATAATCGGTAAGAACTTTTCTGCCTCTAAAGAAGCACCACCAATTAATCCACCATCTACATCAGGGTTAGAAAATAACTCTTTTGCATTGCCTGCATTACAACTTCCACCATACAAAATAGATGTATCATTTGCAACTTCCTCACCGTATTTCTCAACGAGTGTTTTGCGAATAAATGCATGCATTTCTTGTGCCTGTTCAGCAGAAGCAGTTTTACCTGTTCCTATAGCCCAAACTGGCTCGTAAGCTAATATTAATTTAGAAAAGTCATCTTTAGAAAGTTCAAATAAAGAACCCTTCAATTGTTCGGCAACTACATCAAAATGCTTATCACTTTCACGTTCTTCTAATGCTTCACCAACACAAAAAATTGGAGTGAGATTACTTGACAATGCTTGTAACACTTTGTCTTTTAACAGTTCTGGTGTTTCATTATAATATGCACGACGTTCACTGTGTCCTAGAATAACATGCGTTGCATTGGTAGATGATATCATAGAGGCAGAAACTTCTCCTGTGTATGCTCCAGATTCTTTATCAGCACAATTTTGTGCGGCTACCATAACTTTCGTTCCCTTAAATGATTTTGCAACTTCACTAAGGTGTATAAATGGGGTGCCTATTACTACTTCGCAATTTACACTCTTATTATTTAGCAATTTCTTCAACTCGTTGCTAAACGTCAAACCCTCTTGCAAAGTTTTATTCATTTTCCAGTTTCCTGCTACAATGTTTTTTCTCATTATTATTAATTTTATGAATGTTATGTAAGGACTTACAAAATAAGTCCATAAAAATTATATACTATACTGTTTTAGTCTTAAGTTTCTCTTATGCTTAATATCGTATATTTTAAATCCAATTAATGGAAGGATAAATACAGCGCATAATATCAACAATTTAAAAACTGTATTGTTGATAGGTTTAGTGGTTTTGCCAAATGAAGGCTGTAATATAAAATCATTAAATTGAGATGTATTAGGTATACGGTTTCTACTCCACTTTTTAATGATAGTTCCTTCCTTTAATAATACTAATCCAGGATTGGAGCGAATAATTGTTTTTAATGTTCGCACATCCATTAATGCATAGCTTATATGAGGCGAGCCATTTAGTTTATCCCATTTAAATATAACAGCTCCATCTGCCCCTGTTACAAGATAGATGCTAACATCTTCATTTTTAGCAAAATCAATTAATTCGAATATTTGTTTTAAGTGTTTTGGTTTCATATTATCTAAATAATTTGAAACAATAAGCAAACTTAATGGTTTTGAAAGCACTTGATCAGTTATGTCGTCTGTTTTTACAAACTCATCATTAGATTTGTTGCGTGCAATAATGAAGAAGTCTTCCAGAATTGGTTTTTCTCCCTCTTCTAACAGCTTTGTTTTATTTTCAACAAATGTCCAAGTTGAATCTTGCCATGGATAATTGTCATTATTAAATTCTTTCAATCTTCCATCTTTTTCATATACATAGATGTCTTCATAAACATCTCCATTTTTAATATCAATTTCCAAAGTTGATGGAATATTTACTCCCAATTTATAAGGTCTAAAATCTATTACAGGTAAATACCAAGTATTATATAAACTAAAAAGCAAACAAAATAGAGATACAAATATCAATACAAATTTACGGAATTTATTTGTGTAAAAAGGAGTTATCCGGTTATGGTAAATTAATAAAGTAATGGAAAACAAAAAAAGAACGATGTTTTTAAAAAACGTATCCCAGTTGCTAATAATCAATGCATCTCCAAAACAGCCACAATCCTGAACTGGATTTTTTAAGGCTATATATAATGTTAGAGGTGTCATTGCAGCCATAAATAAAAAAGCAAACAAAGAAGTTATTCTGCGATATATTCCGA
>JAQVZQ010000301.1 GCA_028708095.1 Dysgonamonadaceae bacterium | reverse complement strand
CGAATAATAATTTCTTGTTTTGTATACATACTTATCATTTATTATGAACGCTTTTAAACGTTCAATGGAATTACAAGTGGTATACTTTTCGATTGAAAGGTGGGGTACTATTGGAGTGGTATATACAGAAAGGACTTTGGCAGGGTTTAGATAGTGGACGCAGAAAATAATTGAAGTTTTATGACAGACAAAACCAGTTTGGTGAGCCTAATATCATGAATAATGGAGTATAAATGGACAACATGTCAGTATTTTCGCAATATTATCTGCCAAAACTGGTCAAAAATAGAAAACGCCTGTCATACCTGACACAATGTCATGGAAATATTTGTTATATTTTGCTATATGCGAAACATTTTATACCATAACAGGCACATACAGGTACTTATTTGTTAAAACACACTCAAAAAAACAATTAATGGCACGATGTTTGCATATATCATTATAATGGACAAAATATGAAAAGTCCTGGTTATCACAAATTGTTTAACACAATTAAATTTAATACGATGGTTAATTCTCAATTTCAATACAACACCCTATATAATAAAAAGACAAATAGCTTTGAAAATAAAGGGTATCAACGAGAAAGATGTTTTAGCAATTTATTGTTTGAACCTCTAAACGAAGATGCCATTTATGATAACGGCTGTCTGACGACTTCTGAACCTCTAAGCAGAAGACTAATGACAGCTTTTTTTTATTCATTTTTTTAAATATATTTTTTTATGAAGAAAATTTCAATTTCTTTTTTATCAAGACTGAGAAACCAAGAGTTTCCAGCAGCTTACGGAATGATCTGCTCAATTTTAGAGGGAGAAGAAATTTCTGTTGAGTATGTATCGCAATCTCTTGCAAGTGTGATGGCACAAAATGAGAAGTTAGTGTTCCTAAGGAACATGGTTCTCCAACATCCACTTACAGGAACCATTAAGCATCAAACTGATCTGAGAAATGATTATTTTAGCTCGCTTAAGGGTCGGGTTACTTCAGCTTTAAAATCTCCGGTGGAGACTGAGCGGGAAGCAGCCGAGGTACTAAATTTGTGGTTGCATGGGTATCGCCAATACCTATCGACAGCGCGCATTCATGAACAAACTGTTTTGATAGAACAAATGTTGGAAGAATATCAATCAAAACTGTTTATACAAGAAGCAGTAACTAAGTGTGGAGTGCAAATAATTCTGGATTCAATTGCAGCTATTACAACTGAAATTAAAGATGCATATGTAACTCGCTCGAAAGAGAGAACTGCTGCTAAACGTAAAGCAATGATGTTGAGACGTGTTGCTTATAATTATTTGAAGACGCTTCTAAATTCAATCGAAATGGTCATTTCGTTGGGAGATGCTGATAGTGCAGTTTATCTGAACTATTTAGAGGAAATCGATGATATGATGGAGGTTTTTAGAGCGAAGTACGAAAGTAGAACAACTCGTCGTAAGAATGCGGCCCAAAAGGCAGAAGAGAACCAACCAGAGGATCATGAAAATGATGACCAGGATGGAGACGCAATGCCAACAGATTCGCAGCCTGAAACCGCAGGCACAAGTAGAAAGTTTAATGTAATGACATTAGACGGTATGGATTCACACAATGGTTTAACGAACGAAAGTTTGAATGGCAATGATGTGATGAGCAACAGTGTAACAAATGGTGAAGCAATTGATGGTAAAAAAAATGAACCATCTACTGGGAATGGAGCCTTCGTCAATGGCGATGTGCACAATCCCGAAAAAGGAATTGCAATGTACAATGGTACAAATGGTATAGATCAAAGTCTTAAATGACAAACCATTAGTGTTAGATCTCACTTTTATAAAGTTGATCTAAAGAACGCATAGGAGCTACTCTCCTATGACTATTACAGAAGAAGAAAACGACCTGCCGTGCGTGACACTACGGATCCTTTAGAGGAGGTTTGTTTTCTTCTTTTTTTTTGTGCCGTTTTTTTAGGTGCACCTCACCCGCTGGCGCAGACATTTGTCTGTGCCTTTTATTATATATAACAACAATAACACGGATGGATATCCACGCCAGCAACAGAAGCTATGTATCCACCCCTTGTTAAAGCATAATGCCACCTCTTGCGAGGTTATGGTTGATGTGTCATGCTGGGTGCTATAATAATACCACCTCTTGCGAGGTTGTAAGTGCAAACGATGTGTAGTGGTAGGTCACAGGTCTGGAGAATGCATTGAACCCATTTAGGGTTCTGTAGTACTCCTTGGCAAGCCTTCCATGGGTTATCACCCATGGCTATTCACGTTTACCCACTATGTGGTTGGGGGCTTTTTCAATGGACAATTGACAATGGACAGTTGACAATTAAAAATTTTAAAACATCACCAATGTGATTGAAATATGTGATGGTGAACTAGTAGGGGCGCTACCTATGTGTGCGCCTTTTCAATAAAAAAGATTCATTTGTAGTGGCGGATCTATGTGTCTGCCATATTTGCGTTACAAACGTTCACCCTGTGGAATAAAATCGTTGATTTTAATGCAAAGCATTATTCCATAGGGTAAACCATGAAACCCTCGTTGCAAAGAAGTGGGGAATGGCGCAAACGATGTGTAGTAGAAGGTTATAAGTCAGGAGACCTGCGCCAGCGGGGGGGGGGTGTAGTGACAGGTCGCGACCTGTCCCATTGGGATATTATTAGCATAAGGACAATGAAAACTAGTTCAAATATCGCTAATATAATTGAAATATGTGGAGGTGAAATAGTAGCGAAAAAGGGCACAACAACGTGGCACATTGAGCATGATGCGTACCAAAAAAGGTTACATCATCTTTTCGAGAGCAACGCCCACAATCATTCCAAAAATAACGAACATATCTTTTTCGTCCAGTTCAGACATTCAAACGTAGTTGTTCAGAAGTTGTTTTATCCTCTAAAGTAATCTCCGTGGGAAGCTTTTGCTTTGTTTTAAAACAAAACCAGCAGCTTTTTGTTAATGAGATTACAAATCAATAAAAAACTGAAAGTCTTCATATGTTTAACAATGAGCACATCTTTAGAAATGTCAAAAAAATCACAAATGCTTTTCTTTAATATTAAAATTAATATCTTTGTGCTATTGATTAGGTTATAAGTTTTAAAAAATAAGGAATGAAAAAAATATACAGTGTTATTACCGGAACAGGAAGCTATGTTCCTGATAAAAAAGTGAAAAACAACGACTTTTTGTCTCATGAGTTTTATGATTCTTCAGGTGCTAAACTAACTAATCCGAACCAAGAGATTGTGGATAAGTTTCTTGAGATTACAACTATTGCCGAACGAAGACACGTTGAAGATGATAACACAACATCCGATTTGGGTTTTTTTGCTGCACAACAAGCCATTGAAGATGCAGGCATTGACAAAGAAGAGTTAGATTACATCATATTTGCTCATAACTTTGGTGACACCCACAAGGATAATAATCGTATAGATATTTGCCCGAGTTTAGCTTCAAGAGTAAAACAAAAATTAGGCATCAAAAATCCATATTCTGTAGCATACGATATTTTATTTGGTTGCCCAGGGTGGGTGCAAGGTGTTATTCAAGCCGATTATTATATAAAATCGGGCGATGCGAAAAAGATATTGGTTATTGGTGGCGAAATATTGTCTCGTATTTCAGATCCGCATGATCGCGACAGTCTTATATATGCTGATGGGGCAGGGGCAACAATTATTGAAGCACGCGAAAGCGATGTTCCTGTAGGTATTCTTGGACATAATTCGAGAAGCGACGCATTGCACTATGCTCAAATGTTGCATTTGGAAAAATCTTATAAGAAAGAAGAAGCTGAAACAAATAATCTTTATTTGAAGATGAATGGTCGTAGGCTTTATATGTACGCATTAGAGAATGTGCCTACAACGATTAAAGCAGGCTTAGACAAATTGAATATTTCGATTGATGAAATTAAAAAAGTGCTAATACATCAAGCGAATGGCAAAATGGATGACGCTATTCTTAAACGTCTGTATAATTTATATGGATATGACGAAGCACCCGATAATGTGATGCCAATGACTATTTCGTGGCTGGGTAATTCTTCAGTAGCAACACTTCCAACGTTGTTCGACTTAGTATTGCGTGAAGAGGTAACTCCACATCAAATAGATACGCAAGATACCATCGTATTCGCTTCGGTTGGTGCAGGAATGAATATTAATAGTTTTGTATATAAAATGCCGTAGTTTATAAAACAAACTATTGTAAATATTATAAATTAAGGGAGTTGCTTACGATTAAGTGCTCCTTTTTTTATTAATCTAAATCAGCTACTAATAATAATCAATTGTTACAATTCAAGATATAAATAGATATAAATTTAATCTTGCTTCAATA
>JAQVZQ010000300.1 GCA_028708095.1 Dysgonamonadaceae bacterium | reverse complement strand
CGAGGGTAAAAAACGTACAGAATTTTGAAGATGTGCTCAAAGCCCATATTGTTGAAGTTACTCAATCAGCCAGGGAACTCGAGGTAGAACCCGGAATGACTGGCAGGGAAGCTCTGGAAAAAATGTTTTGAAAAATGCACATAACTGGAAACTACTTTTATCCAGAAGATCACGTTTAATGAAAGAGTTTACTTTTAAGAAAAGTTATTTTAAAGAAGAGTCACCTTTAAGAAGAACTCCACTTTTAAGAAGAGTCGCTTTTAGCTGAAAGATCTCGTTCAACTGAAAGAATTGCTTTTAACTATTTGCTTTTAACTGATACTCATTCAGCCAAAGCTCCAAGGCTTACTGACCTCACTTCTCATGATACGACATTAGACATAATTTTATAATTATTAGTACTTTCAAAAATCTCAGTACTTATTGCAGTTACTTTTAAAAACCATGCATTCAGAATATTACAAATTAATAACCAGTATTGATATATATCTATAGTGTGTGAATTCTGTATTTACTAATCCTAACTACTTTTCTGGAGAACATAAAACTTAAAAATGAGTTTGGAAATATTTAAGGGAAATGCCTGCGACAGTTAAGGTGAAATTTGGTGAAATTTTTCAATTTTTTATTAGAACCAACCTTTGACAAATCTCTTAGTGAAATTGGAGGAGTTGTTCTCCCTGTAACAGGAGTTCTTTTAGGTCTTGTATATACTGCACATATTTATTGGCTACAGGGCGGTTTTTCTAAATTAGAATATACAAGAAATTTATTAGAAGATTTGTTAGTAGCTGAGGGAAACATTGTGTTGGATTTGCTAATTGGTGCTAGTGTTATTAGCCTCTTTGCTATTATAGAATCAACTTCGTTGATTAGTGCAATTTTCTACACATTTTCTTTAGTATTTATTATTGATCTCGTTAGATATACTGCAGAATTTGGATATATCCAGACCTTATTTTCTTCAAAATACATACCATCAAACTATGGGAAAACTAGAGCATATATTAGAAAAGCACTAAATGCAGGTATACTTGGCTGGTTAAAGCCACTGTTTTTATTTGTTCTTGTCATCTTCTATCCATTAATTTTGAGCTTTGATTTAATTTTATCGGGTGTTTTGACATTAAATAATAATAGCATAATAGTTTTTATTTTAGCTTCTACACTTTTTTCATTCTTACAGGTTAAATCACTACTTACAATGGCATTTAAGGTTAGGAAAGATATAGAAAAAAGAGTGGCAGGGAAACAGAAGGATAAAAATAACTCTTTCGATAACCAGGTATCAAATTGGGGTGGAGATAAACGAAAAATAGAAGAAGTAGTAGTCTTAGAATGTCTAGAATCTATAGAAATTATACCTGACTTTAAATCGAGTAACTTAATGTCAAAAAATCCTTGGACTTCTAGGGATTTAACCGGTAAACCTGTTTTAGATGGAAGTCCGATCATACATGAAAATGGAAGTTGTCATTTAAATCTAATAGTTCCATACTTAGAAGACGACTTAGAAACTCGTAAGTTCATATTCATATGGACCAAAAAAATTTTTGAATCACTAGCTAAGTCTAAAAGTGGAGTTCATACTTATGCAGCTTCTTTCTTTCGAAAAGAAAAGAAATTACCGAAAACTCACTTTGCATTGATGAGAGCCAGTAGAGGAACAATATTCAATCTTGTGGATAAAAAGCTGTCTGATGAAGATTTTGTAGCTAAATTAGAAGGAAAATTTCTTAATGAATCTATAGATGAATTTTGAAAAAAATTATATTTTAAAACTGTAAAGTTCTTATTATCAGAGTAACCTCAAAAATCAAGGCTGTTTCTATAAGCCTATATTTGAAGTAATTAATCGATTTTTAGCTCACTGCCTAATATTACACGTATAGTATATATTTATGTGAAATTTTAATAGTTGCAGTTAGTTGCACCCTACCTACGTGCATAAAAAATTGGAATTCTTTCGCATTTTGAATCACATTAGCAACATTATCATCGAAAATGAGAAAATACATAGGTTTTTTCCTAAGCAGGAAGGAGTATAGGTAATATCTACGTTAGTGACTTATAAAAAAGTTAAGCACATTGTAAACAAGTGCTTAATTAAATTCTAAGTGATTACTTAGAATTTCTTTCATATTTCTTTCCAAAAAAGGCATTCCACTTATTATTGCTCCGGTTACGAATGGTAATTTTTCTTCAGTACCTCTCATAAGTTCCGCTGCATAATCAAAATGTTTTCTATAAAAAGTGAGCTCATTTTCTGCAATTTTAAAGTCCTTATCTTCTAAATATTTAACTTGTTTAAATGCAGTTGCAAGATTTTCAATAGCTCCGAAAAGTAGCTTTTTGTGCTTGTCAGCTCTTAGAATTTGAATGATTGATTTAATACAGCCTAGGTACTTATTTAGGTCTTCATTTCTTACCTGCTTATTAAAAATCATTGCATGCAAAGCCCTAAATAAACACAAATTAAAATGAGATTGGTCTTCATAACACTGTTTCTGGCCTGATTTTTCAAAATAAGCAATTGCTTTCTCTAACTCGTCTTTGTAATTTTCTATGTATCTGCACTGTGAGGCTTTGTATAAATAGATATTCCCAAGAGAATAATATGCGTAGGCTCTAACATCACCATTTTCTTCTTCATCTCCGTATTGGGTTAGTTTATACAAATCGTTTAGTGCCTGTTGTTCATTTGGTACATGAATAAATACAGAGCCTAAAACTTCAATAGCTTTATGGCTCGAATCCCAAAATTCATCATGAGCTAACCTGCATAAATCGTTCCAAGCTTGCTCTTTATCCGGCAAATACTGAAAAGCAGTGCCAATGGCAGAAGCGATATGATAATTTACGTATTCACAGCCCTCAGAATCATCAAAGGTTAATTTATGCAAATCTTCCCAAGCTTGTTGTTGATCTGGTAAATATGGAAAAGCAGTACCTATGGCCTCGGTAGCAAACTCTCTCACATCATATTTTTCATTATCTATCAATCTATGCAAATCTTCCCATGCCTGCTCTTTATCAGGCAAATACTGAAAAGCAGTACCTATGGCCTCGGCAGCAAATTCTCTAACATTATATTCCTTTTCATTGCTCAATCGGTGTATGTCTTCCCATGCCTGCTCTTTATCCGGCAAATACGGAAAAACATCACCAATAGAACTAACTGCCATATATCTAACCCAACTTTCTTGGTCATATGTAAGCCTATGTAAATCGTCCCACGCCTGTTGTTTATCCGGCAATTGAGGAAACAAATAACCAAGGGTACCTGCGGCATGAGGTCGGACATCAGAAGACTCCTTTAGCTTATGATCATCATAAGTTAGCCTATGTAAGTCTTCACTTGCCTGTTGTTTATCTTGAATGTGAGAAAATGCAGACTTAAGGGCAGAGAGAAATCCCAACCTTACTAAGGATTCATTGTCATCGGCTAATCTATGTAAATCGTCCCAAGCTTGCTTTTTATCCGATAACTTAGAAAACAAATAACCAATAAGAATACCAATCCAATATCTCACATGATAATTTTCATGAAAGGTAAGTTTATGTAAATCGTTCCAAGCCTGCTCTTTATCTGGCACTTGGGGAAACACATAACAAAGAGCATAGACAGCATTAGATCCCAGATCATTACCTTGATCACTGACAACCCGCTTAATTAAGTCACTCCATCCTCTTTGTTTATCTGAAATACATGAAAATAAGAATGTCAGGACATCAACAGCTTCATATCTGACAAAATAATTTTCATCGTTGATTAATATATGTAAGAAGATACTCCACGCCAACTGTTTATCTCTTAATGATGAAAGTTCATATCCTAATTGTTCTATTTCTTTGATGCGTTCTCGGGGGTAAATAGAACGTCCTTCGAGATCTTTTGCTTGATCAATCAATTACAACACCCGAAGTTCTTATAGAAATTAATGTTTAAAACCGTTTCTATATAGACGTGCCCAATACTCTCCATCATTGCACGGCCAAAAATAATTATAGGGTTCATATGAAGCCCTATATTTTCCTTAAATGAATTAGGCCGAGAGTGCGACTGGAGTATATCTAACAGTGATATTTTTGTTTAACACTTATGTTGTCTCAATTTTTAGTTTCCCTTATATACTAACTGCCCTCACTTTTAAAAACTCATTTACACTCTTGGATTATACACTGATATTCCAAGAATAATAACTGCAACTAAACTCATCAGTTACTTTTAATTACTACCTTCACGTTTCACGCAGGGAATTTTATATTTATTTGTGCACTGTATGGTACGAATATCGTTTTGAATTTATAATTATCAACCTATTTCGGATCACCAATGTTATACGCTTTTGAACTTTCTGGAGAACATAAAGAGC
>JAQVZQ010000299.1 GCA_028708095.1 Dysgonamonadaceae bacterium | reverse complement strand
ATGACATACGAAGAATACGAACAAAAATGCGATGAGATTCGCATGAGAAATGCAGCTTATCTGGATGAGTTCAGAGAGGATCTGTTTAATGCAGGATTAAAGGAAAAGACGATTGATAGGCATTGCAATAATGCTGACTTCTATATCAATACATATCTCCTGAGAGAAGAACCTTTGGAGATGACATGTGGTTCAGCTTCCTTTAAGATAGACGATTTCCTGGGGTATTTTTTTATTCGCAAGTGTATGTGGTCTACTCCCGGTGCAATTAAAAGCACTGCAGCAAGTATAAAAAAGTTTTACAGTAGCATGCTGCAACGGGGTAATATTGATAAATCAAACTACAGAGAACTGATTGAAACAATAAGAGATAATATGGATTGCTGGTTGAAAGATTGCGAATCCTATAATAATCCGGATGCCCCCAATCCCTTCGCTTTTTTCTGATATTCTCAAAATAACGATTTGTTTTGCATATGAACCGGATGGTGTCTGGGAAGAAGAAAAAAAGAAGCTGCAAAGAAGTGAATTTCAGAGAATCAGGTGGAGAAACTTTGCAATGTCTCCACCTCCGCCATCACGCTGAATTTGAAACTTCGTGACGGTGAGATCTACGTCAGCTTCTGGAATCATTATATAATGTATAATAAATACCATATAATTTAATATACAACGCATTGACAGCGCATATCAAATAATATTCAATATATATTGAAAGGAGTGATTAATATGGCTCAAATAAATATTCGTATTGATGATAATTTAAAAGAAAAAGCAGAATTATTATTTGATGAATTGGGTTTAAATATGTCAACAGCTTTTAATATTTTCATCCGTCAAAGCATTAGACAAGGCGGTATACCTTTTGAAATTACAACACAGGTAGATCCATTTTTTAGTGAATCCAATATAAGAATCCTTAATGAATCGATTAAAGAAGCCAATGAAGGTAAATTTGTTTCTAAATCAATTGAAGAGTTGAAGGAAATGGAACAATGAAGATAAATTTTACTGAAATAGCCTGGAATGATTATCTCTATTGGCAAGGTCAAGATAAAAAAACAATAAAACGCATAAATCAGCTCATTCAAGATATTGACCGCAATCATAATGAAGGAACAGGCAAACCAACCTGAAGCACTTAAGGGTAACTTATCCGGATGGTGGTCACGCAGAATCAACGATAAAAATCGTCTTGTATATCGGATACAAGATAATGTAATAGAAATATCCCAGTGTCGAGGACACTATGATGATAAGTAATATTTAATACAGGTAATTTTAAGTAATAAAATAGTAATAATTAATTTCCATGTGAAAGTAAATAGCTTTCACATTTTTTCTTATATATTATTAAATCCCGCATTGTTGTTAAACATATGATTTAAAATAGAGGTAAAAATGAGATTAATTAAAATATTGTAATACCTTCCGCCAAGGGGATACCAAAGTGGTACGACATCTTTTTTGTATCCTCAAGGCACGTAGAGTGCGTGATTCTGATGCAGCGTAGTGGTTTGAAAGACGGAAAATAGAGTTTAACCACTACATGTAGTGGTTTTGGGGTAAAAAATGAGCAAAAAAGGGGGTTAAAAATGCATGATTTTAGCCCCCTTTTTCAGCGAAAAATACTGATGCAGAAGATGATTTTTCAGATATAGCTCTCAAAATGATGCAAAATCATTAATGAAAACGCTGTAGTTTCATCTCTAATCACAAGAGATAAATATTACACAAAACAAAGTATACGTTTTGTTGAGGATACCTTTGGAGGGTCCTTGCCGAAATTCCTAACAGCTTTTATTGGTGGGAAAAAATTAAGCAAACATCAAGTTGAAGAGCTGAAAAGATTGATTGATGAGCACAAGGAGGTGTAGCAATGAGTGAACTTTTTCTCTCTGTTTTAAATATGAGCCTTACTGCAAGTTATGTAATCATTTTTGTGGTACTTGTAAGGCTATTACTTAAAAAGGCTCCAAAAATCAGCTCCTATGCCTTATGGGGTGTGGTTGCTTTTCGCCTGATAATTCCATTCTCCTTTGAAAGCATGTTTAGTCTTATGCCACGGAATACGAATGCTGTTCCAATCCCCCATGATATCATCTATCAGCAAAGTCCGCAGATTAGTAGTGGGATAGAGGTAGTTGATTCATTTGTAAACCAATCACTTCCCGCTCCGACTGTTGGGGCAAGTGTAACTCCATTGCAGATTTATACAGAAATAGCTGCTTACATCTGGGTCATAGGCATAATAGCATTGCTTGTTTATAGCCTTGTATCTATTTTGATCTTGAAAAGACAGCTAAAAAATGCGCAATTAATAGAGCAGAATATCTTCGAAGCTAAGAATTTGAAAACACCATTTGTACTTGGCTTAATAAGACCGAAGATATATTTACCAGTTGGACTTAATATTGAAGAAAGAAACTATATTTTGCTACATGAGCAGACCCATATCCATAGAAAAGACCATATCATTAAGATATTAGCTTTCTTGGTATTGTCCATACATTGGTTTAATCCTCTTGTGTGGATTGCGTTTATGTTAATGAGTACAGATATGGAACTTTCCTGTGACGAAAGAGTACTGAAAGAAATGAATGAACAAATTAAAAAGCCTTATGCAAATTCATTATTGTCGTTTGCTACTGGACGGTATATTTTAAATGGAAGTCCGCTTGCTTTTGGTGAGGGGAATGTAAGAGGGAGGATTAAGAACGTGCTAAATTATAAAAAACCAAGATTTTGGGTGGTGCTTGTTTCAGTCATTGTCTTAGTAGGTGCAGGTATAGCACTAATATCAAATCCTGCTGGAAGCAAAGCGGTTTTTTCGACGTATCTAAAGGACATTCCAACTATGCAATTAAAATACACAATAGAAGGAACAACTGATAAAGTGACCGTAAAGCCTGGTACTTCAAGTTGGAACTATAATAATGAAAGTATTGAAATAGAGAGTCCCCATCCCTTAGATTCTGTCGGGTTCATACCAAAGATTATAAAAAGTGATAATTTAAATGAAATAACAGTAATTTTTTCATCAACGCCCACCTCTTATACTGTAAGATATTGGGCAGACAATTACATTGGAAATGAAAAAGCATATGAAGATTTTTATAATGTGGTTGAAATTTCAAATGATATAATTGTTTTGCCAAATGGTGAACCGGGATACATTTACGAAATCCATGCAATGTGGCCTCAAGGCAATGCTTATTATGCTTTTTATGTAACTGATATAAATGACAATGCATTAAATAGAGAAACTCAATCAAACCCAGCCACCGAGCAATCAACTGATAATGTACTAAACCAACTTGCAAACCAAGACTTTTCTATCGAGGGGGGGAATCTTCGCAATGCTGATGATGAAACGGTTGTAGGGTTTGGGAAGGCATTTGTAAACTTATTTAACGGAGCAGTTGCAGAGCAAAAGGAAGTATCCTTTGAAAAATATATTTCTAACAAAAATCTACGAAAATTCACAGGTAAAATGTTGGAGCTAACACAAAAACAGGATTTACTTGGTGGAAATGCTATTAATTATGGGTTAAAAAATGAATTTAACAAAGCTAAGTTACAACACATGGAAGATAACCTTTGCTATCTTGAGTTGCAATTTGATTCTAAGGGCTCAGGAATGGGATGCAAAATGCTAATAACCACCGAAAACAATTCTTTAAAGCTTGTTGACTTCTACTTCGGAAGTAAGGACGGAGTGGATACTTTTGCCACAGGTCATCCAGCTGAAAGAGAGATAAAAGACCCTAATTTATGGGAAAATGAGGAATGGGTAAAGGGTGTTTTTGATAAATTAGAAGATTACGAGGAAAGTCTTGGTTCTTAATATCACAAAAGTTATGAGTATTATCGTAGGTAGTTCATATGTTACATCATTCTTTTATGCGAATGTAGTGAATATTGATGTGGTAACCTAATTGCGTACACCGAGAAGATGGACGATAATAAAAGAGAAGCCATCAGGAGGTGTCGACATGGCAAATTATTATGACAGAGATACAAAGGTAGCCTATGTAGAACAGATTAATTCTGGGAAGCTAACGATCACAGAAGCGGTTAAGGAATTAGGATGTTCAAGATCAGTAATTTACTCATGGATGAAAAAGTTATCCGAAGACGCAGAAAACGGTCTTCCAGGTAGCGGGCACATGAAGCCGGACATGGCATACCAGAAGCAACTTGAAAAAGAAAATCGACAGTTAAAGAATGAGATTGAATTTCTAAAAAAAGCAGCAGCGTACTTTGCCGGGGACCAGAGGAAAGGTACGCGATGATTAAGTAAGAACATAAAAATCTGGTCAGTATTAAGCGAGCCTGTGAATTATGTAATATATCGCGCAGCGGGTATTACGATTGGCTCATC
>JAQVZQ010000298.1 GCA_028708095.1 Dysgonamonadaceae bacterium | reverse complement strand
AAATAACTGTGCCCAACAGGCGTTTGGCTCAATGGCGGGTGACGTGGTTAATTGAACATTCTACCTCGCATCAACTTTTGTGGTGTATTGACAGTTTTGTGCTCCGAAATCCGCCACTGCGCCAAGCTCCAAAACGTTATGCGGTATTTTAAAAAAAGAGAAAACAAATGCATGAAAGAATATTCATAGAAAATTTATCTAGAAAAAAATCAGATTATAAGAATCCTGAACAAGCAATTGACCAGGCAAATTCTTGTGATTCATTGTCAAGTGACATTTATACAGATAGCAAAAGATTCATTTATGAATTATTGCAAAACGCTGACGATGCAAGCTGTAAAAGTGGTAAACTTGACTTTCAAATTGATTTTGTTGGTGAATATATTATTGTATCACATAAAGGAGAATCATTCTCTGAAATTGATATAAAATCTATCTGTAGTGTTGGCGATGGGAATAAAAGGGGCGATGAAAATAAGACTGGGTTTAAAGGAATTGGATTTAAATCAGTTTTTGCGCATTCTGAATATGTGATTATTAAATCAGGAAAATACTGTTTTAAGTTTGATAAGCAAGAATCAAATAATTGGAATTCAAACTGGGGAAAAGAAAGCGATTGGAAAACTGATAGAAAAGCCGACAATAAGGATGAAGAAATAAAAATACCTTGGCAAATAATTCCTATTTGGACTGAAATCCCTGAGAAATTAAAGGATTTAACAGTTTTCAGTCAAAATGAATACAATGTTTCGACCGTTATTAAGCACAAAAAAATTGAGGAATTAAAGGACTCTCTCGTAGAACTTTTTTCTAAAAGCCAAATCATATTATTCTTAAGAAGTAAAGAAATTAAAATCACAATAAATACAACAAGTAAATTAGTTCTTGAAAAAACAATTTTAAAAGATGATGTCGCTGTAATAAAGCAAGATAATGTTATCAAAAGCGAATGGTTGATTAAAAACGTACAATTTGATATTATTGATGGTATACAGTCTAAAATTAGAAACGACAACAGATATCCCCGTAAATTAAGAGAATCCAAAAAAACAGAGATTTCATTTGCAATTCAATTAGAAAAAGGGAAATTAAAGCCAGCAGACGAAGACAAACGACTTATATTTACATACCTACCAACCTCTATAAACTACGGATTGCCTTTTCTGGTCAATGCAAATTTCTTAACTGACGCAGGTAGAGAAAGTATTCACAAAGATTTAGAGTGGAATCATTGGTTATTCACTCAAATACCAATCAAGTATTTTGAGTGGATTTCAAAATTAGCCGACAAAAACAGCAAATTCAACAGACAGTTTCTAACCGTATTGCCGCAAAGGCTGAATGGATTTAATGAACTTGAAAATAAATTTAATGACGGGTTCGATGAAGCAATAGAAACAATTGCTTTTATCCCAAACTTACATGGTGATTTGCTGAAAGTTTCTGAATCAATTTTTGACGAAACCAATATATCTGATTTTATAAGTAAACAAACACTTCTGAATTTCATAAATACTGACACTAACAAAAATTTCTCGATTACTTCTTTTATTCCTTTTCTAAAGCCAATTAATACACTTAGGCAATTAGGATTAAATATATTCCGCATTGAAAAACTTGAAGGATTTTTCACTTCCGAGGTTTTTTCAAATGAACACAGAATAGAGGAAAACTTCAAATTAATTTCTTTTCTTCATAAACAAGCAAACCATAATCCAAGAAATGAGAATGAGAATGATTGGAATTATCGATTAAAAAATATACCATTCATTTTCGATGAAAATGAAAAACTACAGAGACCTGAACTTATTTATTTTCCAGCAGTTGAATTTTCAGAAGATTTTCAGGACGAACTTTGTATAATAAATAAAACTGTTCTAAATGAAATAAATGAAAACCTGCTAATAAAAAATTGGCTTGAAGATTTGGGGGTAAAAGAACCAACTGATGTGAACTTTGTAGAGAAAACAATAATCGGTGATAGTGAATTTATTAAGGAAGAAAATGCTCTAAAAATCGGTAGATATTTGTTTAATGCCCACAAAAAAGGAGTTTTAACAGATTATCACTTTTCAAAATTACACCACATTAATATTTTAACCCAACAAGGAACATTAAAAAAGACTCAGGATTGTTTTCTTTCAGATTTTTATGAGCCAGTATTGAAATTAGAAAAAGTATCTGATGTTGATTTTTTTGTATCAGAAAACTATTTTGAAAATAAGGATTTGAAAATTGAATGGAAAGCTTTCTTGCTAAAATTAGGGTTAAATGAAGATGTTGAATGGGGTTATCAAACAATAAAATTTGACTACCAAGAGGAATGGAAAAAAAGATTTGATAAAGATTACCTTGAACAAATATGGAATGAAAGTCGAAAATATTCTTGGATAGCGTGGGAAGGTTGGGATAAAAATGGGAAAGGTTATGGTTTTTATCCCAATGAGATTTCCTTTATGGGGTTACCATTTATTAAATATGTAACTGAATATGATTTTTCAAAAATGTATTTCAATAGAATCTTTGAAAAAGAGATTCCTGAATTAAACAATCGCATTAGTGTTTCGGGTAGTACTGGTATGATTGGCAGGTCGCTATCTTTAGATAGCGATGATTTGAAAGTGCTTGGAGAACATATAAATTATATAAAATGGGTATTGAATAATTTTTCAATTTTCCCCGTTCAGTCAAAAGAATGTAAGAAATCTTCGGAAGTATTCAACAACGCAATTCCTCAAATTAAAGAAATCTCAGGGAAATATCTTCCAATACTAGATTATTCAGGGATAATTTCTGCACAATGGCAAGAGATTCTTAAGTTTAAAGAACAATTAAAACTAGACGATTATCTGACAATACTTACAGAAATATGGCAAGACACAGAATTAAGTGAGGATGAACAAAAAGAGAATAAAATACGAGTCTTTTTGATTTATCAAAAACTTGCAGAGTTATACTCTAATTTGCACGTAAATGACCTGCGCAAATTGAAAGATTGGAGCAATTCTAACAAACTTTTAGCAAGAGACGGGAAATTTTATTTGCCAAGTGAACTGTCTATTGTAACTATTGATGGTTTTAATTCAGATAAATTGATTTACACTGAAAATAAAGTTGAAGATAGTTTAATCCGCCTTTTTGACTCTTTGGGTGTCAAAGTTATAGACAAGGTAACGCCCAAATTTTCTAATAGTATTGTGTCTCAAGAAAGTTTGCGCATGCAACTTGAATATATTGCACCATTAATTGCGCTTGTTGCAGTTGAAAAATCGAGAAATAAGAAAGAATGGGAAGAAGAATTCAGTCGAATTTGTAGAAAACTTTCTGAAATTACGTTTTATGAAACTACTGAAATTCTATTGACTTATGGTAATGAGCAAGACCAACAGCAAAGAAGTACATATTCCGAAGGCAACAAATTCTATTATGTAGGCAATTGGTTTAAACCAAGAGTTTTAGATGGTTTAATAGAACCATTATGTAAATTTCTAAATATTCGCTATGCTGAACGCATTTTAACAGTTCTACTTTCCGATTTATTTATGGAAGGACTTAAATACCTTGAAGAAAAAGGATTTGACACTTCATTGATTCCAGAGAGTCTGAAAAATCCTGAAACTGTGGAAAGAATACCAAATCAAACAAACAGACAATATAACCAAACTGATGAGGATTTAGGGAAAAAGGGGGAAATGATTGTTTTCGAAGAACTTAAACAGATATACTCTCAAAAATACAAACAACCAATAATTAATACCGAAAGAGGTTTTAGAATTGATGGTAGTGTTGATATTATTTGGCGAAACAAATCGGAAAATACTACTGCCAATCATGATTTTAAAATTATTGAAAAAGAAAGAGAAATATACATAGACAGTAAAGCTACGACATACAATAAAAATGTTGAAAAGTTGGCTTTGTACATTTCTGGGAACGAGTTAGATTTAATGGAGAAGGCTGAAAAATATTTAATAGCAAGGGTTTACAATGCAATGTCAGACAACTCAACCGTTGAATTTATAAAAATGCAACTTGACAATGTGACTGAATGACAATGAAAAACACCGCATAAATACAACAAGGAGCGGTAACCATGTGGGTGTATACCAGAGAAAGCCAGGAGCAGCTCACACCATCTGATGCATTGCTATTGCTGAAAGAGGGGAACAAGCGGTTTCTGAACAATCTGAAGCTGGACAGGAACCTGTTGAAGCAGGTGAACCTCACCTCGGAGGGGCAGTTCCCTTTTGCCACCATCCTGAGCTGCATCGATTCCCGCACATCGGCTGAACTGATTTTCGACCAGGGGTTGGGAGACATCTTCAGCATCCGCATCGCAGGCAACATCATCAACAATGACATTCTCGGCAGCATGGAGTACTCGTGTGAGATTGCGGGATCGA
>JAQVZQ010000297.1 GCA_028708095.1 Dysgonamonadaceae bacterium | reverse complement strand
GCATACGTAAAATAAAAGCTTTTCCGGATTGCTTAACGCACTGATTTTATCAACTGATATATATTTTTCACACATGGCACATATTTGAATAACTTGCATTACCTCAGCATTAGGATTAAAATTTCCGTCAAAATCAGCTTGAGCATATCCTCTTCTTTCAAGTTCTGATTGAATTTTCAAAATCTCCTGCTTAATTTCCAATTCATCCATACCATAGAAACCATCCGGAATTCCTATAAATTCTGTCGCTCCTGCAAGTGCAGACAAATATAGTATTTCACGGGCGTTCAATTCAATTTTGCTCAAAATTATCTCCCCTTTGATTTATAATTCATACATCGCTTTAAATCGCAATGCTTTTTCTCTATGAATAACATATCCTTCATATTCATCAAGCAAAACATCCTGCTCACTGTATGGAACATTCGCTTTGAACACATTATGAGTCCTGAAATTCCCTCCCAGCAAAATACTTGTTTGACTATTTACAAGTCCCATAGTAAATGATTCTCCCTGATTATACAGTTTTGACACATCGTCGCTATTTCCTGCAACTAATAAATTTACATTCAAGCCCTTTCCTAATCTGATTATTGCATCCAACCTCTTGGCAGTTTCATCCTTAATCAGTTCAAAACATAGTTTAAGATCATCTATTATAATTAATATAGGCTCAAATCGTATACTGTTATCTTTGGAATATTCATCCTTTCGCTGTTGCAATATCGGGACCATATCAGATATAACTTTATCAAAATCTGTAACATTATTTATATAGTGTTCACACAAACCTTCAATATTCTTTAATGCAGTTCCGCTATCAAATACTATTTTTTTTGCATCCATCTGTTTCGCAATGACCTTCAGCATATTGGATTTGCCGCTCATGGGCTTTCCCGATACAATAATATAATGCTGACCTGCGAAACTAATTCCTATGGGTTCCACATCTTTGTACGTAAGCCCTACAGCAATATCTTCTATTTCAACTGTACCAAAGTTTATGATTGCAGGCATAATAGGTATGGGCTTTGCCTTTTTACCTTCCCATTTTTTATCCATAAGAATTGCGGTATCTTTAATTTTACTTACACGCTCATTTTCGTTCATACCCTCTATAGGGAGGGCTGCCTGGAATTCAAGAGGTGGATTGCCCTTTGCTAATCCTCGCCCTGCAGCCTTTTCCGGTTCTAAACCGTCTGTTTTCCCTACAATTGAAGAATAGTCTGATTTATCAGTCATTTGGAGTGATACTGCCATTTTAATATTTTGCCCTAATTTGAAACCTAATGCCATTGTATTATTTGCTGTAGTTACAAAATAAACTCCATAATTTCCACCTTCACGGGTTAAATTTATAAAGAATTGCTCTAAGCTTGGATAAAGGTTTATCACCGGAGCAAAGTTATCAAGTACCAATACAATATTTGGCAGCCTTTCTCCTGTAGCCTCTCTGTATGAAACAATACTACCTACTCCTTCAGCGGCAAATTTTCTCTTTCGTTGGTCCAGTTCCTTTATAATGAGTCTGGCAGTTTTCTCAATCCTCTCACTGTCATTATCATTGGCAACACCGCCTACATGTGGGAAATCTTTAAATACTCCCATGCTCCAGCCACCAAAATCCATAATGTAAATATTTACATCTTGTGGAGAATAAGATAAGACAAGTGACATAACAAGTGTTTGCAGCATAGTTGTCTTTCCTGTACTTGGAGCACCGAAAATTACATGATGTCCATCTTGGCTAAGATTGAATCTAAGCGGATACTGAGACTGAGTATGCGGGTCATCAAGCATGCCTACAATAGGATTGATTGTTCCATTGCCATCAGGCCACCTTTCACCGTCAAAATTAGCTTTTAATATATTATTAAGCGGAATATTATCAGGAAGCTTTTGCATCCATATTTTCCCGGCTTTTGCTATATCATTATCCTTAACATATTTATCAATATATTGGATAATGACATCAATTTCACTTAGCTGACTTTTAAATCCAAGTGTTTTTTCGTATGTATCATATGAAATTCGCCTGCCGCCAATATCTATAACAGAAATACGTGGTTTTGCTACTGTTTTTGTTGTTTTATGCGGATTATAAGGAGCACCGCTCCAATAAGACTGTACAAGTTCAAATATTTCGTCTTCTCCAACTTGTACATAGGCACGACCCGGATTTGTTATTTTCGCTGCTTCAGGGTGCTTTATCATATCTTTGCTGTCAGCTGTGTTAGCAACCTTTAAGCACCATCTGAATCTTGTATTGGCATGCATTTTATCGTCTACAACTCCTGATGGCTTCTGTGTAAGAAGGACAGCAAACACCCCTAATGTCCTGCCAATAGCAAAGATCCTGTTTACGACAGTCATAAAATCAGGAAATTGCACTTTAAATTCTGCAAATTCATCAATAATAACAAACAAAAATGATAATGGTTCTTTTGTTTTACCATCCTTATATAATTTCAAATAACTGATTATGTTATTAACACCAACACTGTCAAGCAATGCCTTTCTTCGGGATAATTCATTTTCTAATGCTATGAGGTTTCTGTTTATATTTGTATCAAGGTCAGAAATTGTACCTGCTAAATGAGGCATATTCATAAACGGAAGTATAAGCCCCGTTCCTTTGAAGTCAATCAAAACAAATGATACATCCTGAGGTGAAAATTTCAGTGCCATAGATAGTATCCATGTTTGCACCATCTCTGATTTCCCGGAACCCGTCATACCTGCTACCAATCCATGCGGTCCATGAAATTTTTCATGAATGTCAAACATAAATTGTTCTCCGTTAGCTTTTACACCAATAGCTACTGCCATAGATTTATATGCCCGGGAATTTACCCAGTTATCTGCAATATTTATTTCATCCGGCTTTTTCACTCCATGTCCTTCAAGGAATGTCACAGTACTTGGAAGCATTAATTCTTCTGTCATGGAGCTTACTCTTACAGGTGCAAGAGCACGAGAAAATGCATCAAATTCAAAATCCTTTACTTTATCTATCTTAAAACTCTTTTTATCGGCAGCATTATCTTTATTGTAAATAATACCTTCTGCATTCCTTACATCCATAATAACTGCACAATCTCTTGAAAGTAAACTGATATCATCATATAGAAACAGTGTTCCTATGCCCATTTTTTTATTATTACCGGTCAAATACTTCATAATTGTTTGACCTTCTACAAGAGTTCTGTCAGCAATTATAAAAAGATAAAATGGTAATTTAAAATAATTATTTCTATAGTCATCTTCTTCTTTTATTTCACGGAGGCGTTGAGTTAAAATTTCATCAAATTGTTTAAATATATCTGTTGCTCCATATGTATTACAAGCCATATATCTTTCACTTCGGTTATCATTAAATGAATGTGGAAGCCATTTTATCCAATCCCAATCCAATAATTCGTTTTTAGGGAAAATTGTAATAATTTTAAGCTCATCGTAACAATGATGTGTTGCAGCCTGTACAATCATATTCCGTATGAGATGTATGCAATCTTTACGATTCCCTACAACACCACCGCTTGGAAAATTAAGCATATCAAATATAATAGGTGCATCCTTAAGGTACCTATATTTATCTGCTATTTCTTGCGGCTTATTTAATAAATCATCATCGTCCAGATGAACGGTTTGCTTTGGGATTCGCAGCTGAACATTAAAATCCATTATACCGCTGCCTAAGCGTAATGACATAAAATCATCATCCAAAGGCTTTCTTTCCCACAGACGGCGCTCGGCATTATGCACTATATCCATACATTCCTTTGTATCGGGATGCGCAAGGGATAATGCTTTAAACTGTGCTCTTATTTTATCTTCAATTTCCTTAATGGTTTCCTGCAAATGTTCATTATAGCGCTCTAAACGTAAATGCTCTTTTTGTATATGCTTTTTTTTCTGAGACCGATAGGATAACAATGAAACCATAATACCCATAAGAGACATAGGTGCAGTATACATCAATGATACAGGATTGCCTCCGGTGAATAAAACAACTGAAACCATAATTAAAATCATGGAGATTGGCGGTAATAAAACTGTCAACCAGTTAATTTCCGGTTTAGTTCCTAAGTTGGGAGGTGCCTGGATTTCAATTTCTCCGGTTGGAATTTCTAACTTCAATCTTGGTGAACGCATAAAATATGGGTAATCTTTGCTTGCAGCCTTCCGTTTTGAAACAATGTTTATTGTCAAATCATCACCCGTATTTTGAAAAGATAAACTACCCTTTTTAAAAATTATTTTGTATATACCTATAGAAATAATATCATCATTATTTAAAACAGCATCGCGTATTAATTTATTATTTAAAAATGTTCCGTTAGTGCTGTTAATGTCAGCAACATGAAATTCTGCTCCCAGCTTGTATATTTTTGCATGATTTCCGGAT
>JAQVZQ010000296.1 GCA_028708095.1 Dysgonamonadaceae bacterium | reverse complement strand
TCAGAATATGTCCAATTAAAAAGTGCTCCTGCAAAAAAAGGACATTTATTGATTAAACCTGGAATAATTTATAGCAAAACCCAGTTAAGCATAAGGGAGATAGAAGATGCTTCACCAAAGATACCTTTTGCAACAGAGGATAATGTGAGTTTCGGTTTAGAGTTAGAGTATATTCTGCCTTTTCAAGATTATAGGTGGAGTGTTTTCACAGAAGCCAATTACCTGTCGTATTCAACAGATAAGAAAGATCTTGGTAAAGATGTTAACTCATCTTTGTATGATTCTTATATTATAGATTATAAGTCAATAGAAATACCTATTGGCTTTGGCATCAATTTTTACGCAAACAAAAGTAATAGATTTTACTTAAGAGCTGCATTTGCACCTCATTTTATATTAGGGAGCTCTTACATAACAGTTGACGCAAGTGGAAAGGATGAACTATCTACTGCTTCAAGGTTTATGGCAAGTGTTGGCTATAGTTACAAAAACATAGGACTAGAATTCAAATATTACACACCTCAAAACCTTACTCAGCACATTTATCAACGAGGCTCCGATCTAACACAGGTTTCATTGAAACTTTCTTACTCGTTTCAATTATATGGAGACAAATAGAAAGTTGAGTCTACTCTAAAAACTTCAGTTTTTAATTATTAGTCTTTTTCTTCTTAGAAATTAAAGGAAGAAAAAGACTAATAATTTATATTCAACAAAAATCCTCTTTAGTAGATAAGTTGGATTTTGAGACGACATTTATACGTTGAATTTGAAGAGACGAAATTTTCGCTGTCATAAAAGAATTGTAAACAAAGATCATGTCATATATATATATATTTGGTTTGTTTCGCAATAACGATACTGCAACTATAACCTTTACACCTAAATGAAAATCACCATAAATTCCCTTCCATACTTAAATGACGCATTTTTATCTATCTAAGTTGCCATCTTAATCATAGATACTACACCATTATCATTTATCAGAACAAAATATAATATTGAAAGCCAATGAATAATTTTTTGTCAGTAAAAAAACAGCTTATATCAATACATGATAATTGTCAATTATTATCTATAGATTCTGTTTACTCATTCATCTATAAATAACGGTTGTTGATATATCTCATTTTGTTGATCTGATAAGGTTTTCTATTTTAGCATGATTTTGAATTACTGAAATTTAAAGTTTAAAAAACAAACTTGAGAACTTGTTGACTATGCAGGCAATTAGAAAGCTTTACTTAATTATAAATATCACTTTTGCATTGACACTTACGATAAATGGACAAGAAGCAACGCAAAGAGGTTTAATTTCTGGTAAACTCATAGATGAGTTGACAAGTGAATCTCTTCAGGACGCAAACATCCGTATATTGACCCAAAAGGACAGCGTTTTTGTAATAGGCAAAGCATCAAATAAAGACGGTTCATTTTCTATTCCCATCAAACCTGGCAATTACATTGTTCGTATTTCGTTTATTGGATATATTGATGTATTTAAAGATACAATTGTATCAAATAAAAATCTTAACATAAAACTGGGAACCATACCACTAAAGACTGATGACATTCTGTTGTCTGACGCTATTATTACAGCTATAGCACCCGAAATAATTGTTAAGGGTGATACAGTTGAATATAATGCTGCTTATTACAAAGTAACAGAGAGTGCAGTAGTAGAAGATTTGCTCAAGAAAATGCCAGGAGTTGAAATTGATAAGGAAGGTAAGATTGTCATAAACGGCATGGAAATCAAGAAGATTTTGGTAGATGGGAAAGAGTTTTTCAGCGATGACCCAAAGATTGCATCCAAAAATCTTCCAGCAAAGATGGTAGATAAAATACAGGTGATGGAGCGAAGATCAGACATGTCACAAATGACAGGCTTTGACGATGGAGATGAAGAAGCAGTGATAAACCTAACCGTAAGACCAGGTATGAAACAAGGACTTTTCGGGAACTCTTTAGTTGGATATGGTAGTCAAGACAGATTTGATGCAAGCGCAATGCTAAACTATATGCACAACAATGACCAATTGACATTTATTGGTGGATTTAACAATGTAAACAACACTCGATTTACTGACCGTGCATCGGGTATGTTTGATGGTATGGGTGGACGTGGAGGGCGTGGCGGAAGCGGTATTACCAAATCAGGAAACCTCGGCATGAACTTTAGCAAAGAATTTTCTAAAAAATTAATTGTTGGTGGAAACGTAAGATATGGCAACACCAATACTGATAGGAGATCGAAAGTAAATACACAAAACTTATTAAGTACGAAAAACACATTAGAAAGAGAAAATAATCAATCTAACAATAACAGTCAAAATGTAAACATGAGTTTTAGATTGGAGTGGAAACCTGATTCAGTAACCAGAGTAATATTCAGCCCCAACGCTTCATTCAACAGCAACAACCGTTCGGAAGCGAGTGACTATGTTACAACAAGTCTTGAAGGAGACACCATCAATTACGGTGACTCTAAATACCTTTCCGAAGGAAACGGGAAAAACATTGGAGGCACTTTGAATGTAAGCAGGCAACTTGCTAAAAAAGGCAGAGTAATTAGCTTTAGTCTTGGAGGGGGAATAAACAACTCTGAAAACAAAGGACTTAATCAATCAAACACATTTTATAAAACTACAAGGAAAGACGATATAATAGATCAAAGTATTTTAAATACAAGCAATAGCCATAATATGCGTGCCAATGTATCGTATGTTGAACCAATTGGCACAAACAATTTTATTCAGCTATCGTATAACTATAGATCAAACATCTCAGAATCTGATAAAGATACACGAACAAAAGATGATGCGGAAGAGTACACTATATTAGACAAAAGGTACAGCAAAAGACTAGAAAACAACTTCTCTAATCAAAATCTGGAATTAAACTTCAGAGCATCACGAGAAAAATACAACTATAGAATTGGGGTAAGTATGCAACCATCTAAATCGGAAAGTCGTACTTTTATAGGTGATTCGTTGGCAAATCATACTCCTCAAAGTGTCATTAATTTTTCTCCAATGGCACAGTTTAATTACTTGTGGAGTAGACAAAACAATATTCGCATCAATTATAATGGAAGAACCAACCAACCCTCGATGACACAATTGTCACCAGTTGAAGATATTTCTAATCCCCTAAACATATCGTACGGAAATCCCAATTTAAAACCAACTTTTAATCACGCTTTAAGCATCAGATATCGTAATTCTAATCCTCAAAAGAACAGATCGTATATGTTTACTACCAATGCTGGTTTTACAGTAAACGAAATAGTGAGAACTCGGATAACTGATCTGGAAACTGGGAGAAAAGAATCAACCTATGTTAATATGAATGGGAATTGGAGTGCAAGTGGACGCTTTACGACCAATCAGCCAATAATCAGCAAGAAACTGTCAATATCTTCATCTTCTGCAGCAAGCTATAACAACTCAAATGGATTTTCGAACGGAGAAGAGAACACAAGCAAAAGATTAAATCTGAGCGAAATGTTGAACTTGAATTTCCGCTCTGACTTATTTGATTTCTCTTTACGAGGGAATATTTCGCACAATAGGGTGAAAAACACTTTACCTGGTCAACAAGATCAAGAGTTTTTGAACTATGGAGGTGGTGTACAAACATCCATCTATATACCGTTTGACTTGGTAATTGAAAGTGACATAACCTATTCTACTAATTCAGGCTATACCGATGGATTTGAACAAAAGGAAATATTGTGGAACGCTACAATTTCGCAACAACTATTCAAACAAAAGAATGGAACTTTGAAATTTACAATTTACGATATCTTGAAACAACGCAGTGACATCAACCGAAGTGTTACATCTAATTATATTCGCGACACCACATCAAATACACTAACCAGTTATTTTATGTTCCATTTTGCATATCGATTCAACAGATTTAAAGGTGGCGCATCTCGAGGGAGCAGCATGGATAGACGTAGTGGAATGGGAGGTGAACGTGAGGGTGGACGCCAGAGTGGTGGTCGCCGTGGTTCACGCTGATTGGATATAATATTTTATTGATTTTAACTTGTCACAATGGGTTAATATACTGCTCATACAGCTATGTATAAAGTTAGAACTGCCATTATAATGTAGTTGTATGATGGAAACATGAAAAACCAGTTTTCATAGAATAATTTTGTGTGAGCTTAAATTTAGATACCTTCCGAAATTTTCATTTTTCATTTTTCATTTATCAATTACCTTCCTCTTCTTTTCCACTTTTTTCATATCTTTGTGTATAAACAAATAATGAATCAATGTCGTTTAGTTAAGGCTTCGTTTCAATCTGTTGAAAAATAGTTTGTTATATGTTTTACAATTTGATTTATTGTGCATATCTTTACAGGGTATATAGGGGGTAACTCTAATTTTATAACA
>JAQVZQ010000295.1 GCA_028708095.1 Dysgonamonadaceae bacterium | reverse complement strand
CGGTAATCAATACAATGGTCGGACTTTTAAAATATTCACTTTTCATCAGCAAGCGGGTAAGATAAAGCATCGTGTAGCTTTTACCGCTTCCGGTTGCCCCGAAATAAGTTCCGCCTTTTCCGTCTCCTTCGGGCTTTTGGGCTTTTTTTATGTTATCAAATAAAGTTCTTGCAGCGTAATATTGCGGATAGCGACAAACAATCTTTTCTTCTTTCCTGCTCTTGTCAGGAATGTAAATAAAGTTCCGGATAATATCACGCAAGCGGTTTTTATTAAACATTCCCTGAATGAGTGTAAACATACTGTCGATGCCATCCACTTCTTTTGCTAAACCTGCCACTCTACGCCAGGCATAGAAAAAATCGTAAGGCGCAAAAAACGAACCTGCTTTGTTGTTTACTCCATCGCTGATAACGCAAAAAGTATTGTATTTAAACAGTTCGGGAATATCCCTGCGGTAACGAACCGTTAATTGTTTGAATGCGTCAAAAATTGTGGCTTCTTCACGAATGGCACTTTTAAACTCAAAAACAACCAAAGGCAAACCATTGATGTAAATGATGCCGTCCGGAATGCGTTTTTCTGTTCCAAAAATTTCCAGTTGATTAACAAACTTGTAAATATTGGTATCGGGTGGATATTGTTCTTCTGGTTCGGCTGCAATTGAAAGTAGTTGTTCTGCTTCTGGTTGGCGGTGTTTGTTTAACCCTGCGTAATTGATAAGTTGAATGTAAATGTCTTTTTGGGTGCGGTCTTCTCTTTTGAGAATAAACCCATCTGAAAGCATTTTTAAAAAGGTTTTGTTGCTGTCGTACAGGTCGGAAGCAGGAAGCGTTTTAAGTTGAAGAATAATAGAATTGACTTCATTAGTTGTAATTCCTTGTGTTGCATATTGGGTTAAAAGAAAGTTTTGTAAATCTTCCTCAATCAACACTTCATCAGGCTTGCGGGCAATTGTAATGCCCAAATGATGGGGAAACCCTTCCTGCCCCAACAACTCGGCAAAAGCCTTTTCTAATTTTTCTTCTGTAAATTTCACAATATTTAAATTTCTAATAAGTGTTATTCCCAAAAATCTGTTGGTTTAATTGTTTCATTGTGAGGTTCCTTTCCTTCTTCTATTTTATCAACGTCGATGATAACCGGAACCTGAGCACATAATCCTGCTAAAACACAACTACCAGTTGGTAAAATAGGCAACGTATCAAAAGATACTTTATCTAAATAGGAAATTGTTCGTTCAACAGCTTCGATATCCTTGTTATTAATCAGACGATGTAAAAAATAATTGTGCAATTGAGATATTATGGTACTTGATATATCAGATGGTCGTTGACTTGCAACTGTTAAGAAAACACCAAATTTTCGCCCTTCTTTTATAATTTCTTCAAATGTTTCAAGTCGATAATCTTTCCAGGTTGAACTCTCTCTTTCTGAATTATAAGAAAGAATATTATGGGCTTCATCCACTATTAAATTAAGGTACTGTTTATTATCTTTTTTATATCTTTTCTTTTGTTTTTGATAGGCATTTTTGGATAAAATTAAAGGTATGATTTTCTTAATGTCAATATTGGTATCGTTCAAATTTACTACAACTATATTGCTGTCATTAAAAACATTGGAATGCCTACTCTTAAAATCAATAATTTTTTCCAAATCCGTAGTTTTGCTTTGCAACTTGTGCACTGCTGGCCCAATGTGTTCATAAAATGCTTTGTCATTATAAACGTCAATAATCAATTGAGTATAAAGAAAATTGATAATTTTTTCCAATGAATTCTCAGGAAACTCATAATTTTCGCATTCTACATAAATAGGTGTGGCTTCAATTTCATCATCAGTTAGTTCCCTGCTAACACCATTTCTTAATTTAAAAAAATGTAGAGTATTATGCCATTCAATTTGTTGAAATAATTCACTATGCAAAGCATCGTCACCGACGATTACAATCAAATAATCTAATAAAGCAAGTGCTTTATCCTTATCAGCCATTTTTAGAACTTCGCGAACTTTCTTCTTCAATATATTCCGGAAAAATTCTAATGGTTCATCTGATTTCTGAACATTTTTGAACAATTTTATCGCTCTTGTCAAATAGGGTTTTTGCGTTTTTTCAGTTGCACTTGCTAAAATTGATAATAGTTCTATATCAAGAAGTGTTTCTTCATTTATGGGTAATTTGTCTTTGTCATCAATATCCTCAAGTTTTTTTCTCGTTGATAAATTAAAAACTCTTTTTTCAGATGATAGACAATCTCCAAATGAATACTCCCCATTAAAATCGAAAAATAGAAATCTGGCATTTTCATGAAATCCATCTTTGCCCTGAAATTCTTCAAAAAGAGCATTATATAGACTTGCCAAAGTGTAAGACTTTCCACTTCCGGTATTCCCAAAAATACCAATGTGACTTGCAAATAAACTATTTATACCAACACGTATGCTTTTACCCTTCTCGCTTGCCAGATTTCCGATTCTTAATGGAATATCATCCACGCCATTTATTTCCTTTATAAAATGATGTACCCTGTCAAATTCAACCTGAGTAAGAAGGTAACATTCGTTATCAATCAGTGGAAGTTCTTTGATTCCTTGTTTGAATTTTTTCTTTTGAAAATACCCCAGCAAACTAATATTCAAAATTCGCTTTATCCGTTCCTTTTCATGTAAGTAACTTTTATCTTGAACTCCTTTATCTTCGACAATAAATTCTCCATCAATCTTGCCAATAAGTTCCTCAAATCCTTTTGCAATTTTCACATAACTGCCTACCGAAACATTTTTTATTATTTCGCCATTAAATAATAAATGTGACGAATTTTTACTCTTATCAACAAGTACTTCAACATAACGCCCTTTAACAGAAGTTACTTTTCCTATTTTAAGTATTGATTCTAATTCAAGGTTCAATTTATTCATAAGTCGACTATTTTTCTAAATCTTTGGCGAGTTTTACAAAGTAGTCTTCATTAATTTGTTTCAATGAATATTTTATTTTGTCCTCCTCGTCATAGATTATCTTGATATTTGAACGCTTCGGCATTATCTTCTCAATATCTTCTTTCGAATGTTTATCAAATGCAAAAATGATAATCAATAATGTAGGATTAGAAGCAGCAACTCTTTTGGTTATCTCGCGAACGTGTTCATCTGCAAACGAGAAACCTAACACAAATAAAACCGAATTCTCTCGTTCCAAATGATTTGAATACATCCTTAGCAATTCATAAAAAGTTAAATCTCGCGTTGTAGTTTTGAACTTTTCTTTGGTCGGATTAATCATTACAAACTGGTTATAAGCTTCTAAAAAATTTCCATGTTCATCATGAAGTTCAATTTTTTCTTTCTTGATTAATCTGTATAACTCATCAATTGAATGATACCACCATTCACCTTCTTTATCCTCATAATCTATTTCAACAAGAATTTCTTCAGGTATTTCAATTTTGCTTACCTTTTTTAAGATTCTTAATCCATTATCGTAAACTATTTCATTGTGATTTATCTTCCAATCTAAACTTCCATGCAATTTGAAAAGATTAAACAATGGTAGTTCTGACTGATATTCATAATGCGTACTTGTTTTTCTTATTGAATTATGAAAATTTTCTGTTCCAAATTTTGGATTCATTTTACCCGAAAATCCATCGTTACAAACCAATGCTAAACTTTCAATAGTATAATCGAGACATAGGTCCATGTTTGTTGTAAAAACATTCACCTGTTTTGAGACTAAATTACTTTTTCGTTTTATTAAAATGGTATTTAGAGCGTTGATAAAATCCTTATATGCTATTTGGGTTTTTTTCAGGTCATCTGATGTCCCAGTGAAGATTTCTAAATTACCTTTTATTGATTCATCAAAATAATACTTTTTGATTGAAGCATCAATAATGGTTTTTTCATCACTTTCTTCTTTTTCAGACAATTCATTAAGTAAACCCTCGATTACACCTAAGGTTTCAAGAAAAGGTTTTGATGCTCCCGAACCTATTAAAAAATTCAGGTGGCAGCTTTCAATAATTTTTGTAATCTCTTCAGAGTTCATTTATTTAATTTTTTCTGTTTCTACTGTCGCTAATTTCGAAAGAAGCAAATCTTTTAGTTCCGTTAGCTTTTGATTTTGAATGCAATAATTTTTGGTATAATCATCAATTGGGCGAGCGATTTTTTCAAATTCCTTTATTTCATTTTCAGAATAGATTACCTCCATATTGTGCAAGTCATCTTTATTGATTGAACCGAAAATAGTTCCTTCTCCATCTGAAATATCAAAATGCGATTTCAAATTTTGAAGTGTATAAAACAAATGTGAATTACATTTTAATTTACTTCTTAGAGCTCCTACACCACGACCAATTGCACAATCATCTATGGCAATATTTAAATCTCCAACAGGTGCTCTTACACTAATTAGAATATCATTTT
>JAQVZQ010000294.1 GCA_028708095.1 Dysgonamonadaceae bacterium | reverse complement strand
CTAAAATACCAACAATGAGTCTACTCCGAAGAGCTAATTTCTTTGCTTTATGTCCCGAATTGAAGGGGGCTTTGACAGAGTGGACTCAACAATGCATATTTCATGAATAAAGAGTGACATTATCATGCTTTTGAAAAAAAATCAGATTCCTGTTAAAAAGAAACAGATAAATTCGTAAATTTGCAAACCAAAGCAGGCACTCTTTTCGGTTGTGATTGCTTTTTACGACAGTATTATTAGTTTCCTTCGGATAGATTGGCTGTAATCTACTTGATATTTTAGTTCCTTTATTATTAAAATATGGATACATTTTTCTTAAGCATAAGAGACAATTCAGATTGGCTCTATTCTACTATTTTTAAATATAAATGGTTTTACTACGACCTTTGGTCATTTGTTCATCTCTGGAGTGGAGCCATCATTTTCACCATTTTATCGGCATACAAGAATAAAAGAAGGTGGCTAAAACTACTGTTAATCTTATCGGTACTTGGACTTATAGGAGGCCTTTTTTCCATCGGTCCATTCAACTTATTCATTTCAGAAAGGTCGCTAGGTATATTTAATGACATTGCTACTGGTATGCTTGGGGGATACTTCATACACTATTTCTTGAAGTGGAAGTACACAAAAAAACGCTCTAAATGGCTAGCACTATTCATCTCCTCCCTCACTGTTGCTTTTATTTGGGTGGGTTTCTATGGGTATAGCTACAGCATTGCTTTTTTCAACTCCCCTTATATTAATTGGTGGGCACTAACTGCTTGGAGTGTATCGGGTATGATTATGATTTTTGTATTCAGTTATATCAAGGATAGGAAAAATTATTATTGGGGAGTAGCTATTACATGGCTCATATATATTATTCTCCTTTTTACAGTAGAATACATAGCCTACCATCTTTTGTCGTTTCGAGAAGTATCAGAAGGATCAACGGATCTGGTTTTTGATGTTATACACGGAAATACATTCATGCATATCTATTATACCACTGCGCCTCTCTATTTTATTGGATTGTTTGTTTTGCTTGACTTTTTATTCAGAAAATATAAACTGGCGTCTGTAGAGTAGGGATAAAAAGAGCTGTACAACCTAAAAACTCTCCTTGAAGCTAAATAAAACGCAAATAGCATACTATTATATCAATATTGAATCTATTAGTATATTTGAATATTGACAACACCATTATCTTGCAATAATCAATTGATATAAAAAAATATTATTCTCAACCATTCTTCTATTTATTTTTACTTTTGAGTTAAGTGCTCAAACAAAAATAAAAAATGACAATAATGATGAAAAGGCTAGAACTTTGATTGAACATGCAAAAGAATATGCTGATAAAAAGCTATTTACTTTGGCAGTTGATAATCTTCAAAAAACATATAGTGTAAACAAAGATATCTTTAATTGTCAAGATTTTTGTTTAATGGGCATTTCGTATTAATGATTGGAAGCTATCCATCAACAATTGAGCTTTTACTCATACTTTGTAGCGAGATAATTAGAAGGTCTAGTTATATCTTACTTTTATCAGCAATTTCCCAGTAAGTCCAGTCAAGTCAATTGTTTCCTCATCAAATAATTTATACCCTTTCCCATTAATAGTCACATTTTTTATTTTCATTTCTCTAGGAGTGCGTAACCTGCAAAGTGTTTTTTCTGGATTACTTCGTGAAGGTAATCTGATATCTAATTCAATTTTGCTTTGTTTGATAAAAGATTTTATGTGAAATGAAATTTCTCCAAAAGGTGTTGGTGCATTCCTTACACGAATTTCTTTACCATCTTCAAGCCATGCCCGGGGTGTGAAATGGGTAAGGAGCAACTCATCGGGGTTGCCTTGCTGATTGAAATAAGTGAAAATAAGCATCTCATGAAGAATTTTCAGAAACAAGGCATTATTAGTGTTCATTGGAGACATATACATTGAACGATAGTACTCTCCAGGATAAACACCAAATGCATCCCCTTCTCCAGCAACAAATGTACCTCTTGTCATACCATGAGCTAGTTTGCCATAGAAACTTAAAACAATTTGCTCTGCTATATCCTGACTTGTTAAAACATCAATTGTCGCTGAACCATATACATTATCAGCACCAGTAGTTTTATATCCTGGAAGTCCATCTTTCATAAAAGAACCAACAGAAACTGGATAATAATTAAATGTGGTTAAACCAAGAAAGCGTCCGCCATGAAGGAAAATATATGAAATTATTTTCTCCATTTCTTCACTCCGAAGGTCAATAATCCTACTGTTTAATGTCATCCCCTGCATAAGAAGATTCCAGTAGGATCCTAATTTTGAGGAAGTAATAGGGTTATAGGGAGAAGGCACATCTTCTACGAGAACATTTGGATAAAAAATCGAACCGTCAGGCATTTCTACTTTTGCTATATTATATTCTTTTAAAAATGCACCTCTTAACTCATTAGCCAATCGAATATACTTCTCACTTTCCGCATAATCAAGTTGAGAATAAACATATCCCATATCCATTAATCCTCGCCAAATACAAGCAACAGCATAAGTATAGTAACGAGAAGTGTGAATATCCCCTTGCCGTGATTTTCCAAGTAAACGATAAGGATCAGCGTTTCTTTTCAAAATTATTCCTTCAAACCACTTGTCAAAATAAGTCCGATTTTTTTCAATGAAACCCTTATCTTCTGTTAATAAATAATAACTTGCTGCATAGATAAGTTTAAACCCCCAATCCATCATCCTTTCATTTTCACCACGAAAATCTTTTGGAATAAGCATCTGTAAATTTTCTCGGTAGTGGTCTAGAAAACCAAACTCACCTAGATATTTAAGTGATTCTGAGCTTTCAAAAGGATACCAGTTACCGTGGTATGAACTACCAATAC
The DNA here is from genome assembly GCA_028708095.1 of Dysgonamonadaceae bacterium. GTDB lineage: Bacteria > Bacteroidota > Bacteroidia > Bacteroidales > Dysgonomonadaceae > UBA2632. Next base: position 1,557 of record JAQVZQ010000294.1, on the reverse strand, counting down.
TATAACGATAAGTCATTAGTAGATTTTGAAAAAGTAGATTCTTTTGGGCGTCCATTACAACCTTTTCAGGAACCTCGAAAATACAACCTCTACTAAGTAGTTTATCTGTTTTTATACTAACATTTTCTTTTTCCTTAAAAAAACGAGTTTCATCAACAATGAAATCATCGGTTGTATCAGGCGTATTAAACCGGACAATATAAATTGATTTTGGATCTTTGTTTAACTCTGTTTTATATGTTAAAAATGGCTCTTTATATTCTGCCCCTGCTTGAAGTAAAAAATATGTTTTACCATCTTTTACAAGACTATTATTTTCTAATTTCAGACCACGCTCTCCAATTTTAATCTTTAACAATACCTCTTCCTCCTCAGATTCATTTTTATCAATTTCCAAACGCACAAAGCTTGCTAAGGCATCTGTCTCTTTAATATAAGTAGCAAATGATTGATGATGGTAAGAAACTCCTTTGTCATCATGATAATTTACCATCAGTATAGGTTGGTAACCCTTATAGAGAGAAGGTTCATTTAATCTTTTTTGATCAAGACCGAATCTCTCACTTCCTTCTTTCCCAACATAAAAAATAGTGCTTTTCTCTCTATTTTTAAAATGTTCAGAAATAATTTCACTTCCATCGGCAACATGAAGAGCGCAATGGGATGTACCGAAAAGGTCATCTGACCAGCCAAAATTAAGAAAATAAACCCCAGAGCTAGTAACATAATCACCAACAAGCATTAATGGGCGCAAATAGTCCTTAATATTCTGATAAGTGGGTCCTTCTGGCTTTGAAATTAGCTCTTCTCCCCAGACATCTCTTTTTTGTCTAAGGGCATAATTTAAATGGTTCTCATAATCAATATCTTCTTGACTTTTATCATCCTCACCTGTTTGACTTTTATCAGTTATTTGATCACCTTTTTGTACTGGAAGAAAAAAAAGTTCCAAAGCCATACCATTTTCGCTTTCACCTATTTCAGTAAAGCCTTTTTGCTTGATATCTTTCCCTTGACTTTCTACAATACCCATTGTTGTTCCTGGCGCACCTGCCTGTACTTTCAAATAATAAGTGGCTCCTTTATCTAACTTTATTTCAGGTGAAAAAGAAATTATTCTCTTTCCTTTTTCTCCAGGAGGTAATGAAGCACTACCTATAGCATCACCAGATAGTCCACCGCTCAAAATTTGAATCAAAAGCTCATCATCATTAGCTTCATAAAACCAAATTCCTACCTTAGAAAAATACTCTTCACATGCAACAAATGGCTGAGCAGCAAAATGCTCACCAAAAACCTTAGCAAATGGTAATCCAATACTTGGAAATGAAACAATACATTCAGGATTATTGCTTATGAGTACTGTATCCTTAACAGCACTGTTTTTTTGACCTGCGACGGAACCACAGCTTAGTATTATTATCAGAAATAAATAAAATGTAAATTTCACTTTCATTGTTGTTCAATTTTTGTGCAAATTACTATACTGGTTAATTACAATTAATACATATTACTAGTCAAGAGATCTCTATAATAGCCTTTTTCTCACAAAAAACA
>JAQVZQ010000037.1 GCA_028708095.1 Dysgonamonadaceae bacterium | reverse complement strand
TAGTACATCTTGTTTTTCTTTGTTCAGAAGACTTTTGAATAGTTGTATGATTTTGTTCTGTGGATTCATAATAAATGTTTTCACTAATATACTAAAAAACAATCATATATTAGAATAGAGCCATTATACTTTAGTGGTTATGACCTGGCTTTATGATAGTGATAATCTTCTTTTACATGAGTTTTATATGTAGTATAGAAATAATTCCTACCTTTGTTTTATTAGAAAAATCAATGACATGAATCTGCAGAACGAAATAGAACATTTATTTATTTCACAACGAACTGAATGGGATTTACTTAATGACAATTGTAAGCAATTAAACAATGTTGAAGTAAAATCTCTGACATGGGGTAATGATATTGAAGTTATTTTGCAATATAATCCCTCACGCATTACATCAGCTTCTGCTAAAGTAGATACTGAAAGTATTCAACAACGCAAATGTTTTTTATGTGATAAAAACAGACCTAACGTACAAAAAGGAATACCTTTTTTTGACAAGTACATTATTTTATGTAACCCCTACCCCATTTTACAAAACCATTTAACCATTCCTCTTTATTCGCATGTACCACAGCTTATTGGCAATAAAATAATCGATATGTTAGCATTAGCTGAATCATTACCTGATTATATTATTTTTTATAACGGGCCTAAATGTGGTGCCTCAGCCCCTGACCATTTTCATTTTCAAGCTGGTCTTAAAACAAATATTCTTATGACTGGAGAAAATGATTTACGCTCATGTCTGACAATAGAAAGCAATTTGAAAGCGGATGCTGAAGAAAGGTTTTATGATGTATATAATTATCTAAAATCACATCAAGTACATGAAGATGAACCTATGATGAATATTATAGCATTTATGGAAAATAATAAATATATAATTCATATTTTTCCACGTAAACAGCATCGTCCATGGCAATATTCTGCTAATGGGAAAAAACAACTCCTTATAAGTCCTGGAGCATTGGATATGGCAGGAATGTTTATTACCCCACGAAAAGAAGATTTCGACAAAATAAACCGAGAGGAAATTGAAGATATCTACTCTCAAGTCTCAATGGCAATTATATAAATAATGATATCCTCTAAGATTATTCTTGTTAGAAAAATGGAAAAGATATGTAACTATATATCGCAGAATGATTCGTGTTATTTATTTTGATATAGACTCGGCTCTTATTTAATCAGAAGTAATAGATGAACTCTTTATAGGAGGGAGAGTTAGTGAACAAGTATTAGCAATAACAAAGCAAAATATGCAATGTGAATAGATTTTGCTGAAAGTTTTAAGAAAAGGATTAAACTTTTAAAAGGACTCGATGTTTCAATTCTGTATGAGGTTGTTGAATATTTACCAATCATAGAAGAATTAAATTGACTGATTTTTGTTTTAAAACAGAAATGCTTAAAAATAACCTTTCTATAGAAGGGAGTTACCAATTTGGGCAACTATTTAAAAGAAGTATCAATTGGATTATTAAGTGCTTGAAAAAGGAAATTTGGGAACAGTATTTCATACCAACTTTTCAGTAATCGAAAATGCACAAACAATTGTTATAAAATATAGCATAGATGAAATTATATAGATTTTTGGGTTGCAAAGACTCTGTGATAGGTGAAGAGTTGATGAAATAAACATTAATGATTAAAGTATATGGCCTTAATAGATAAATTTTTAAAGAAAACTCTCAACGATCAAGAATCAGAAAATCCGCTGAATATTCTTGTTTGTTTTTCTAAACCAGAGACTGGAAAATCACTTTGTAAAATTGCTAACTATTTTATGCAATCGAAACTCAAAAATGAACAAATTGCATCATTACATTTATTGGAAAAGGATGAGTATGATAAAATAGACAATATTGAAACCTTTAAAGCTTCATTGTATGATGGTGTGATGCAAGAATGCCGAAAAGGATCAGCAATGGTTCGCACTTTTGTAAAATCATCTGATGATTTTGTAAGTGAAATATTATCTACTTCTAATGAGTTAGATTGCAATTTGGTTCTAATTGGGATTGGTAAAACCGTTTTCACTCCTCAACTGTGGGGAACTTATCAAAAATTTCAAGCATACAAAGGCTCCTCTGAATGTTCTGAAGCTCCACTTGACACTTTGTCAAGCAAAGGCGTGTCTTCATTATTAGAGCGAAACAACAAGACTACAGGGATATTTATTGATCATAATCTTGATACAATAAATGATATATTTATACCTATATTAGATAAATCAGATATTCATATCTTCGATTACATCAAACGTCTTGCAGAGAAGACTTCTGCAAAAATTACAATTTGGGATGCTATCGGTATAATTGAGTCCGTACCAGAACTAAAGAAGGTTTTTAGCAATATGCAAAGAAGTAACGATGAACGAGTTTCTTTGTGGGATAACTCAAAGAAAATTGCTTACGATTTTATAAAGCAACAAGATTTAATAATAATAGGCTTTGATGGATGGGTTAAACTAATTAGTTCAGCTATCACATGGAGCCATTCTCTTCAATCTACCCTTATTATTAGAAAAAAATAAACAATTAGAATGAATAGAAACGAAATAAACAACTTTCTTATAAAAACATATAAATTCATAGAATCGAAAGAACTTAAAAGTGCTTTCGATTCTATAGAAGACATCGCAAATAAACTGCAAAATTGGACAATTACTGACAAACTCAACGAACTAAGAAACAATTATAAGTATATGTTGCACTACCTTATAGAAGGAAGCAACGATCCCGAGCAAAACAAAATATACAATAAGTTGCTTAGAGATACTTATAAAATAACAGCTGATGCAGCAGAATTAACAATGAGAGAAGGAAGCCCTCAATTGTTTTTCGAGCATGTTAGAAATTCTTCAATCAAAGCTCCCATATCAATTAATGATTATAGAGAGCAAATAAAAAAACATGTGGACACTATAGCCCTCTTATCACTTTTTGATTCAGGAGAGGAAAAAACTAACAGAACAAACCAAAATAAACAAGAGCATGAACGTATTGTGAGTGATATGTTCTACTTTGTATTTTCTTCGCAACGTGCAAATGACGACATCATTCAAGAATACAGTCACTTCATGGAAGATGAAGTAGTTCCTATAGATGATAAAAACATGTTCGTCTCCGCTCTAATGCTAAATATAATGCAACGTTTTGATATAAAAAAAATATTGTTCCTTTTAGAGTGTTGTTCTCATAGTAACATGGATATTTCAATTCGATCCATCGTTTCGCTTACACCTATTCTACAATTATATAATGAACGATGGAATTTATATCCAGAGTTCACGAGCAGGTTAACTTTATTATCTGATGAAAATTACTTCAGAAGAAGACTTTTAATTTCAATAATTCAATTTATTCAGTCACGTGAAACAGAGAAAATCACAAAAAGGTTAACCGAAGAAATTTTGCCTGAAATGATGAAATTAAGTCCTATGATTGGCAAAAAAATAAGGATGGATGAATGGATGGGAGAAACTGGGATCGAAGACAAAAACCCTGAATGGCAAAAAATTCTTGATGATGCTGGAATAACAGATAAATTGGAGGAGTTTTCAAACTTGCAAATGCAAGGTGCAGATGTTTTTCATTCAACTTTCTCAAATCTCAAGTCTTATCCATTTTTTAATGAAATGAGCAATTGGTTTTTACCTTTTAATTTAGAGCATTCCCAATTAAAAGGATTTTTATCTGAAAATGGTGAAACCGATGGAATAGTAAAATCAATTACTAACGCAACGTTTATTTGCAATTCGGACAAATACTCATTTTGCTTCAGCATGATGATGATGCCAGAAGAGTACCGAAAAATGATGAGCTCGCAACTTGGAGCAGAAAGCGAAGAGTTGAAGAGTATGCGTGAAGAAGAATTTACTATCAATCCTCATCAAGAAGAAGAAGCTATTTGCAAACAATATGTTCAAGATTTATACAGGTTCTTTAAAGTTTTCCAACGAAAAGATGACTTTACAGACATTTTTGCTCTTCCTCTAAATTATCATAATATAGAGGCTCTTTCTTCTATTATATTCGCACCTAAAAACATGGAGAAAATTGCTCTTTATTATTTTGAAAAGAACCACCTAATTGAGGCATTAAGTGCTTACGAAATGTTAGCAAATTTAGATGTTACAACCTCTGAAATATGGCAAAAAATTGGATATTGCAAACAACAGCTTCTTAATATAAATGGAGCAGTTGAAGCGTATTTAAGAGCTGAGCTTATCGATTCAAACAACACTTGGCTGCTGCGTCGTATCGCTCAATGTTATCGCCTTTTAAAAAAACCTGAAGATGCACTCTTGTATTATAGAAGATTAGAAAAACTACACCCTGAAGATTTGAATGTTCAACTTAATATCGGCCATTGTTTCTTAGAGTTGAAAGAATACGAAGAGGCGTTGAAAAATTATTTTAAGGTTGAGTGGCTTGATGATACTAATAAACGTGTTTGGCGTTCAATTGCATGGTGCTCATTCTTATCTCATAAATTTGATGTTTCACAAAAATATTATACTAAAATATTAGAAGACAAGCCTAACGCACACGATTACCTAAATGCGGGTCATGTTGAACTGTGCTTAAAAAACGTGAAAGATGCAATCATTTATTACTCTGAATCTATAAAAAAGATGCAGAGTATAGACTCATTTAAAAAAATACTGAAAGAAGATAATGAAGTATTAAGACTTGCAGGTGTTGATTTAAGTATCATTCCTGCTTTACTTGATAAAATTGCTTATGATTTGATTTGAATTTATTGATATAATCTATTCTTAATTATATAGTCATAAACTCCATAAGGTAAAAACGTCACTAAATTTTTGTCATCTTTAATATTCCCACGAATAAATGAAGATGATATTTCTATCACAGGAGCTTCGCATACTTTTACTGTCTCTTCAAATTCTGCATCTATCTTCACATTTTCTCCTAATCGAGGATATATCAATATTTTGAATTCTCTTCTGAGTCGCTCAAAGCTTTTCCAAAGATGCAGTTCATTCCAATTATCAGCTCCTATTATTAATGTGAATTCGAATTCTGGGTTTTCTGCATTCAAACAATCAAGAGTATTTATAGTAAAAGAAGGTCGTGGCATTGAAAACTCTATTTCTGACACTTTCATTTTCTCCATGCCTTGTAAAGCAATTTTACACATGTCTAATCGTGACTTCTCATCTGCTAAACCAGACACTGATTTTAATGGATTATGTGGAGACACAACAAACCAAACTTCATCAATATAAGTAAACTCAGTTATGTAATTTGCCAGTATTAAATGTGCTATATGAATAGGATTAAATGAGCCTGAAAAAACTCCTATTTGCTTTTTATTATTTTCCATTTAAATTTAACCTGTAAAATATAAGTCGATGTTCTATTTATCCAGAACATCGACTTATATTGAATCTATTTTATTAGTTTTAAACTATGCCCTTCGAAATAGAGACACAATCCATAGTAATACAATTGCTCCTACAGTTGCTGTTACAAGGCTTCCGATTATCCCACCTGCAGCAATACCTAAAAGACCAAAAATCCATCCACCAAGCACAGCTCCTATTATTCCAACTATGAGATTAACGACAATTCCAAAACCGCCACCTCTCATTATTTTCCCTGCGAAATAACCAGCTAATATTCCGATTATTATAAACCATAACCAACCTAAATTTGGATCCATAAAATTGTTCTTTTAATATTTAATATTAGAAATTCATTTTTAACAGACATAGTTGCTGTTTCTAATATTAACAAATCGATAAGACTATTGTTTATAATAATCTTATTAAATTAGAAGCCATAAGATTAACTCATTCTATTTTTATAATCTTCATATTCAAAATTACGGTACAGTTTGAATTCATTTTCATTTGTCCACAAACCTATTGATGGATGTGAAACTCCATTAAACATTGTGGTCTTAACTATTGTGTAATGAATCATATCTTCAAACACAATTTTATCTCCAACCTTCAGTGGGTTATCAAAAGACCAATCCCCAATGAAATCTCCACTTAAACAACTGCTTCCACCCATGCGATATGTTGGTTTATCCTCGATTGGCTCTTGATATGCACCACGAATACGTGGCTTGTACGGCATTTCCAAACAATCTGGCATATGACATGCAAAAGAGACATTCAACATAGCTGTTTTCACATCATTATTTTCAACAATATCATTTACTGTTGCTACTAATACTCCCGTCTGCCATGCAAATGCACTTCCTGGTTCCATTATAACCTCCAAATTAGGATAACGTATTTGTAATGATTTCAAAAGATTGATAAGATGTTCGATGTCATAATTTTCATCAGTTATTAAATGTCCCCCTCCAAGATTTAGCCACTCGATATCATTCAAAAGATGGCCAAACTTTTCTTCTACAACCGTTAAAGTTTTCTCCAAGTCATATGAATTATTCTCACATAAATTGTGTAGGTGTAAGCCATTTATACCTTGAGGAAGCTTATCACCAATATGCTTTCTGGTAACCCCCAAGCGTGACCCTGGAGCACTTGGATTATATAAATCTGTCTCTACAACAGAAAACTCTGGATTGATTCGTAATCCACACTTAATGTTCTTTTTAGAAGAAAGCACCTTGGGATAAAATCTTTCGAACTGCGAAAGAGAGTTGAAAGTAATATGACTGCTGAACTTTAAAAAGATTGGAAAATCCTCGTCGGAATAAGATGGAGCATATGTATGAGCTAAACTTCCCATCTCTTCATAGGCTAATCTTGCTTCGTTTACAGAGCTTGCTGTAGAATATCCCACATATTCTCGAATAATAGGAAAAGATTTCCATAATGCAAATGCCTTAAATGCAAGGATAATATTTACGTTAGCCCTATCTTTAACTGACTTAATTAATTTCAAGTTATTTCTCAACAACTCCTCCTCCATGACAAAACAGGAGGAAGGTATTTTATCTAAATTTATCATCATTGGTCTGTTTACAAATTATTAGTTACAAGCAAAGATAAGTTTTTAATACAAAGGATTATAGTTTTATAATAAAATATTAGAAAGAGTTTATCATTGCATTTTTCTTGTTATACTTACAACCCATTTGCGAGGGAAAATACAAACACTATAAGCAACAACCTTATTGATAAAGCCAAACACCTTTACTGACCTACCAGTCATCATTGCATTATACCCTGATAATGCAACCTTATAAGCAGAAGGCAATCTTGTATTTTTAATCAATTTGCTTTTCTTCATATTTGAGTCTTCCATAAAATGGGTGTCAGTAGGACCAGGGCAAAAAGCTGTAACACTCACTCCATTGTCATTTACTTCATTGTTCAATGCTTCTGAAAAATGTAAAACATAAGATTTTGTTGCAAAATAAACCGCCATCATCGGTTCAGGCTGAAAAGCTGCTGTTGAAGAAACATTCATCACTTTACCATGTTTACGCAATACCATATCCGATAAAAACAAATGACACATATGACTGAGTGAAGTGATATTCAAATCAATCATTTGTTGATATCTGCTCCAAGGAGTATTAATAAATAAACCAAAGTCTCCAAAACCAGCATTGTTAATCAGATAGTCAATTTGAATGTTTTTTACTTTCAATTCATCGTAAATTTCCTTCGCACTGTTGATTACTGTCAAATCTTTTACTATTATCTCAATCTTTATGAAGATGTATTGAGTTTCAATTTCTTTTTTCAGCAATCTCAACTGTTCCTCACTTCGTGCTACAAGCACCAAGTTATCTCCATTTGCTGCATGTATTTTTGAAAGCTCTTTTCCAATACCTTTTGAGGCTCCTGTTATAAGTGCCGTCTTTGCTATCATAAATTTTAAAAGTTTGTATTTATAATTCTCCTTAAAGATACATCAATTTGATTTATCAATCCTCTTATTATGAAACAACAATTACATATTTGACTATTCACTTATTTTTATTGCTGTAAGATGAAATACACCTAAAGTATGCTCGGAAGATTAGTTTAATTCGTTTCAAAATATTTATTGTGACAAACCTTATTAAAATAAAGAAAAATATAGATGTGTTGTATCAAGAAAGACAATGAAGAAAATTTATAAAACTGCTATAAAATATATACTTGCAGACTACTAAAACAAAGAAAAACTGTCTCATTGTAAATTTGAGACAGTTTTTCACTATTATTTAAAACAGAAAATAATTACTTTCTATATTTCGACATATCAGCATTTTTCATACTACCTGTTTCCAAAAATGCTTTGTGAAAAGAATAACAGCCATAGAGACTTTGTGGAGTATGACCAGTTTTTTGCAAACTCAGATAATCGTGCAATAAAGGACGATAATCAGGATGAGCACATTTCTCTATAATTTCATGAGCCCGTTGATAAGTTCCTTTTCCTCTCAAATCTGCGACACCATATTCTGATACAATAATTTTAACAGAGTGTTCACTATGGTCTTCATGGGTAACCTTTGGCACAATACAACTAATGTCTCCGTTTTTCGCAACTGATGGAGTTACAAAAATAGAAATGTAAGAACTCCTGGTGAAGTCACCCGAACCTCCAATTCCATTCATCATGTTATTCCCCATAACGTGTGTAGAGTTTACATTTCCAAAAATATCCACTTCAATTGCAGTGTTAATACCAATAACCCCTAAACGTCTCACTAAACCTGGATTATTTGACAGCTCACTGGGTCGCAACACTATTTTATTTTTAAAGAAATCGAGATCTTTATATAATCTATGTAACTGCTCATTGCTCACTGTTAATGAGCATCCACTAGCAAAACTAATTTTACCTTCTCGCATCATGTCCAAAACAGCATCCTGAATTACTTCAGTAAATACTTCAAAGCGTGGAATATCTTTATTTATTCCCATTGAACCCAAAACAGCATTTGCAATATTTCCTACTCCAGATTGAACTGGTAAAAACGTAGGAGGAATGCGACCATGTTTCATTTCAGAAACGAAAAAATTTGCAACATTTTCACCAATCTGAGCTGTTATTTCATCAACTGGAGCAAAACCTCCCCCTTCACTATCCTCATTTGTTTCAACAACAAATATCTTTGATGGGTCAACCCTCACATATTCTAATCCTATCCTATTTTGAACCTCAAAAATATTAATAGGTCGGCGTTTCGGTGGGTCTTGCAGTTCGTACATGTCGTGTATTCCTCGTAATTTGGAAGGCACCTTACTATTAAGTTCCACTATTACGATTTTCGCCATTCTGCAAATAGTGGGTGTAATACCAACGCCTGCAGTTGGAACAATTTCCCCGCATTCTGTTACATCGCAAGCCTCTACAATCGCAACGTCTACTCCACCCAAAAATCCATACCTAATTTCTTGTGCAATTTGCGAAAGATGCATATCAAAATAGGGTATTGACTCATGAATATGTCTATTATTAATAGCATTACGCATATCCTTATTTGTTTGATAAGGGGTGCGGAATTTGACAGCGTTTGCACGAGCCATACTCCCATCAATAGAATCACCAGTTGAAGCACCAGTAAACATACCTATTTTAAACTGATTTCCCTTTTCATGTTCTTCCTTTGCTCTTTTTGCTAGTGCAACAGGTACTACTTTAGGACATCCAGCATGCGTAAAGCCGCTAAATCCAACATTTTGATCATGATGAATCAGTGCTGCAGCTTCTTCAGCACTAATGAATTTTAAAGCCATTGTTACTAATTTTATAATGTGATTTTATTCATATTTGCGATGAAGAATTTCGCTATATATGATTCCTTTTTTCAATTCTTCAGTAATGTTACCATGGAAAAGCTCATTGGTAAATGATATTTCTGACTCTCCCTCATCTTGATAAGTAATGCTTTCCATTTCATCCTCTTTATAAAGAGACTCTGACAGTGATGACATACCCTCTTGAGAAACTTGGAAATGATTTTTCACCTGCTCGTTTGATTCTTGTGAAGAAAGTATTGGTCGAAGTGTTCTTTTTTTTGTTACCTCAGCATTTTTTTGAGAAAATGGAGGCAACGTTTCCCTAACCTCCCATGGTTCGGGCATTTGAGGAATTACAGGCTTTTCACCTTGTTCCTTATTTTTATTGCCTTTAACTATAAAGTTAATTATAAACACAATAAAAGCAACTATTAAAAACCCAATATCGCCTATATCCATTTTTTCATTACTTTTGTACTTTTGCAAAAGTACTCATTATTTATTTGAGATACAAAAGAAAGGTTATAAATGAAATCAAAAAACAAGAAGTAATTATTTAATAATTAAGATTGCCTCATCATTTACACACATTAGATTTTATTGGAGCACTATATCCATTATTATTCACAACTTTATTTTATTTACTAACGTTAGTTACTCATGAACATAGAAGAAAAATCATATAAAGCGGAAGAAAAAAAACTATTTATAGAAACCTATGGCTGTCAAATGAATGTTGCCGACACAGAAGTTGTAGCATCTATTATGGAAATGGACGGATACAGTATTACAGAAAACGAACAAGATGCTGATGCCGTTTTTATTAATACTTGTGCAATAAGAGAAAATGCAGAACAACGTGTAATACAGCGTTTAGAATACTTCAACTCCGTTAAACGCAAGAAAAATGGAAAACTAATTATCGGTGTGCTGGGCTGTATGGCTGAAAGGGTAAAAGAAGTTTTAATTGAACAACATCATGCCGATTTAGTAATTGGTCCGGACTCATATATGGATTTGCCAAATCTAATTAGTTCGGCTGAACAAGGAGAAAAAGTCATCAATGTAGAGTTATCCAAGACGGAAACATACAAAGATGTAATTCCTTTAAAAATAAGTGGAAACAATATATCAGGCTTTATTTCTATCATGAGAGGATGCAATAATTTCTGCACATACTGTATTGTTCCATACACCAGAGGAAGAGAGCGAAGTCGTGACCCAGAAAGCATTTTAAATGAACTAAAAGATTTAAGTGAGAGGGGCTTTAAAGAAGTTACCTTGTTGGGGCAAAATGTCAATTCATATCTTTATACGGACACAAATCGCTCTATAGACTTTCCCGAATTATTAGGAATTGTTGCAAAGAATGCCCCTGATATGCGTGTACGTTTTACTACATCTAATCCTAAGGATATGACTGATAAAACACTTTACACTATAGCAGATAATCATAATATATGCAACTTCATTCACTTACCTGTCCAATCTGGAAGTTCTCGTATGCTTAATCTTATGAACAGAAAGTATGACAGAGAGTGGTATTTAGAAAGAATAGAGGCAATTAGAAGAATAATTCCAGGATGCGGAATTTCCACTGACATCATGTGTGGATTCCATTCAGAAACAGATGCAGATCATGAAGAAACACTTTCATTGATGCGAGAAGTAGTGTTTGACTCTGCATTTATGTTTAAGTATTCTGAAAGACCTGGAACATTTGCCTCCAAAAAACTAAGTGATAATGTTAGTGAAGCAACAAAGAAAAAGCGACTACAAGAAATAATCGATCTACAACGAGAACACTCTGAAATTAGCAACAAAAATGATGTTGGTAAAGAATTCGAAGTTTTAATTGAAGGTTTTTCTAAAAAATCGCACAATCAATTCTTTGGTAGAACAGCAGAAGGTAAAGTTGTGGTTTTTGATAGAAAATTTCATAGTATTGGTCAGACGACATGCGTTAAGATAAACGGATACACTTCGGCCACACTACTTGGAGAATCTGTTTCATAGCAATGCTGATTTACAGCTAATTTGCATAGTTTATAAACAAAATGGCTACATTAGATGTTTTACTAATAGATTTGGCCGTTATGGTAAAAATTCATATATTGATATACAAACTACAAACAATTAAAAAACAATTAAAAAAAGACATTATGAAAAATTCAGAATCAAAATTACTTCTTGGGTTAGGAATAGGTGTTGCACTTGGAGCAGCAATTGGCTACATTATGGGTAACGATAAAAGAGAAGAGTGGTTGGATCAAGCCAATGCATTTGCTGACAAAGTAAGAGCAAACGTAAAAACCGCTGTATATAAAGGACAAAGCGAAGTAGAAGGTCTTAAAGAAGATATTGAAGACATTACAGAAATAGCGAAAAAAGAATTATCTAAAAAATAAGTAACTCTAATTTACCCAAACGATGGATGAAAAGAAAGTAAGCACATTGTTCGAGGAAATGAAAGATGATTTGTCGGGCTATGTTTCGAATAGATTCAAATTACTAAAGTTACAAACATATGCAAAAACTAGTAAGACTTCTGGTCTTTTAGGATATGGAATAATTATTATTTCATTAATATTATTCGCATTAAGCATGGTTCTTACCACTTTAGCTATATATCTTGGTGAAACACTTGGTAAGATGTCTATTGGATTCGCAATAGTTTCGGTGCTGACATTACTGATTTTAGTAGTGATAATATTAGCGAGAAAGTCAATTAGAAATAAACTGACAAATATCATTGTATCTTTTCTTATGGATGATGATAAAAATTAATAACATATGAAAACATATAAATTAACCCCATTAGATCAACTCCTGTTAGAAAAAAACCAATTGCATGAAGAGATTAAAGTCTCTGAGCAGAAAATGGTTTTCCAACTTCAGTATTTCAATGATAATTGGGGCTCAATGTTACTAAAAGGCGTCGCTTCATCCGTTATGGACAAGGTTACTAATAAGGTCGATCATATTTCACCACTTTCTACTGCATCATACGTTACTCGTGGTATAGGTGGAGGATGGGGAAATATTTTTCTATCGAATTATAAAACATTTGGAACACTGGGCTGGAAGATAATAAAGCCTTTGGCACTTACACTTTTAACAAGAAGGGCTACATCAATGCTCTTTCATAGAAAAAAGAAAAGATAGATGATTTTATGCCTCGTTAAAAAAACGCATTAAATTAATTAAAAACCCTTATGAAGTTGAACGGTGGACGGTATTTATTCCGTCCACTTTTGCTATTAAAGAACATAGGTGTTGAACATCTTTTACGCTATGAACATTAACATCCATTTGTCCTTCAAAAATACCGTCTTTAGAAGAGATATTCATACTACGAATATTAACGGTTAAGTCTTCCGAAATTTTTGAAACGATACGGTTTAAGATCCCTAACTTATCAATCCCAGTGAAAGAAATAGATGCATTGAATGAATACTGTTTGAAGTCGCCCCAAGCAACCTCGATCACCCTATCACCGAAATGAGATTTTAATTTAATACCAGCCGAGCAAGAGCTCTTATGAACTTCAACTTTTTCTTTATCTGTAATAAATCCAAACACATCATCCCCTGGTAATGGGTTGCAACAAGAAGGAACTAAGAAGTTTTTAGAGTAATTTTGCTCAATTAAATGGAAAACCCTCTTTCTATTTATAGAGTCATTTTCTATTGATGTTTTACTTAAAGTTGAGACAGGTTTCTCTATCGATTTTTCTTTTACGCTTTCATCAGAAGATTTACGCATTGAATGATATGCTTGCTTCATATAACGCAAGAGTAAGTTATCAGATGTTTGAGCAACTTTAAAGAACTTAGTATAATCTTGAGGTAATTGCAATTCGTTATTTCCTATCAGATAATACAAATCTTCCTTTTTATCTATATCAAAATAATGAAGGATTTTATCTAACATGCTCCTTTCAATAGGGTTTCCATCAAACAACAATTCTAATTTCGCTTTTCCCTTTTTAGCTATCAAGCGCCTTTCTCTTCGTAGGGCAGCCTCTATTCTTGTTCTCGCTTTTGCAGTAGTTACAAAACTGAGCCATTCAGGAACTGGCTTTTGTGTTGTTGAAGTTAGAATTTCTACTTGATCACCACTATTTAGCTTTTGACTTAATGGCACTAACTTATGATTTACCTTTGCTCCAAGACATTGGTCTCCAATATCAGTATGTAAAATATATGCAAAATCTAACGCTGTGGCACCTTGAGGTAAAGTTTTTATCTCTCCTTTTGGAGTAAAGACAAATATCTCCATGGCAAAGAGATTAAGCTTAATTGTATCCAAAAAGTCTACTGCATTAGGATTAGGATTAGCCAAGATTTCTTGTATTGTTTTCAACCATTTGTCCAGTTCGGTATCTTCTTCGACTTTATTGGCTTTATATTTCCAATGTGCTGCAAAACCTTTTTCTGCAATATCGTCCATCCGTCTACTGCGAATCTGTATTTCAATCCATTTGCCATCTGGTCCCATCACCGTTAAGTGTAATGCTTGATATCCATTTGACTTGGGACGGCTCACCCAATCTCGTATTCTATCAGGACGAAGTTTATATATGTCAGTGATGGCTGAATAAATATCCCAACATTTCTTTTTTTCATCAATTCCAGGGTATATCTCAAATATAATCCTTACCGCGAATAAATCATATATCTCATTAAATCCAACCTTTTTTGTTTCCATTTTATTTGCAATGGAATAAACAGATTTAACCCGAGCCCTCATTTCGTATTCTATGTCCATTTTGTCTAACTCAGCCACAACTGGTTTAGCAAAATTTTCATATATCTCGTTCCTTTCTATCGCTGTTTCTTTTATTTTTTCTGTAATTTCATAAAAAGTTTCAGGATGCTCATATTTAAAACTCAGTTCTTCTAACTCAGTTTTAATTGCGAACAAGCCTAGCCTATGAGCTAAGGGTGCATAGATATACATAGTTTCACCCGTAATTTTATATTGCTTGGCGGGTGCCATCGATGACAATGTTCGCATGTTGTGCAATCGGTCAGCAATTTTTATCAAAATTACTCGAATATCATTAGACATGGTAAGCAATAATTTTCTGAAATTTTCTGCTTGTGCAGAAACATTGCTTCCAAACATTCCACTCGATATTTTTGTAAGACCATCTACAATTTGTGCTATTCTATCTCCAAAAAGCATTTCAATGTCTTCAACTGTATAATCAGTGTCCTCTACCACATCGTGCAACAATGCTGATGAAATGGAAGTTGACCCTAAGCCAATCTCGCGTGAAACAATGCGTGCCACAGCTAATGGATGCATTATATAAGGCTCGCCTGAACGACGACGTGTTCCTTTGTGAGCATCATATGCAATATTAAATGCTTTCGTAATAACATCGATTTTTTTTCGATGATTTGACGAAAGGTAATCATTCAGAAGAGCCTCAAACTCATCTTGAATCATCTTCTCATCATTTAATATGGTAGTATCTTTATTCATAATTAAACAAAAAAACCCTACTTGTTTAAGCAAGATTGTTGTAGACTGATACGAAGTTACAAATTAATCTGTGAAATACTCACTATCATTTAAATATTTAGCAGCTTTTTCTTTGAACACTTATGCCTCAGCTTGAAAATATTTTCTTTATAGTAAAATATATAAGTGAAAATAATAAAAATAATAAAGTGAGTCTGTATTTAGGAGAAAAACCGAAGAGAAAATCCACGGTTAAATTCTTTTATCATCACAATGAAATGTTGTTTGATTAGAACTTTCTCATTTTTCATATTATAAATATTACTGATGTTCATCACGCAACAAATCATTCACTGTTTTCACAGGATTGAAAGTGCTTATTGGCACCTCAACAAAAATTGTATTCCAATCACTCATTGCACCGTTCCATAAACCAGGTAACTCAAGTGCTTTGAGTGCTCTACCACTTTGCGACTTAGAAGAGATGAATCCAGTTTCCTTATCTATATAATTAAGCAAGTTAAATTTCTCACCTTTGTTATCCTTTATTCCACATACTAAATCCACTGGATTAAAATGAGTTGATTTGCTGGCAAGTTCTTTTGCTTCGTCAGTAACAATTTGTGAACCTTCTAATATATGTGGCGAATAACTTCCATCTTTGTTTTCAACAATAAAAGGGCCACCACCTGGTTCACCTTCATTGCGTACCATGCCACAAACTCTAATGGGGCGGTTTAGTTTCTTGATCATATATTGCACCAATTTATTGTTATCAAAATCTTTACTTGAACTGATGGTTATGTATAAAGTATTTTCAATAAACTTTTTAATTTCATTCAAATTTTCCGTTGTATATTCTCCTGATTGTAATTTTTTTAAATATCCAAAAGCTTTGCTTTGAGTTTCTATTAAAATTCCTCCCAACATTTTCTTATACTTCGCATCATTTTCTTTGTATCTATCGGGAACAATGTTATCTATATTCTTAACAAAAACAATATCAGAGTGTAAATCATTTAAGTTTTCAATAAGTGCTCCATGTCCTCCTGGACGAAACAGTAAAACTCCCTCATCTCTGAATGGCTTATTCTCTAAATCCACAGCAATAGTATCAGTTGATGGTTTCTGGATGCTAAACGTAACATTAAATGAGGCGTTTAACGTCTTCTCTAATTCAACCCTAATTTCGTCTAATAACGCTATAAAAAGTTTT
Source organism: Dysgonamonadaceae bacterium (assembly GCA_028708095.1). GTDB lineage: Bacteria > Bacteroidota > Bacteroidia > Bacteroidales > Dysgonomonadaceae > UBA2632. Next base: position 2,097 of record JAQVZQ010000037.1, on the reverse strand, counting down.
TCATGATGTGGCGAAATTGTGAAATGTACATTCACATTATTTTTATCATCTTTCGCATACATGGTTCCTTCAACCAAGTGCTCTTCCATAGGTGTTCGCTTTTTGTCATTATAAGAATGAAATAAAAGCAACCCCTTTGGTAGTTCACCATAATTAAGCCCCTCTTCACTAAGCAAAGAGTGCACAATCTTTTTAAACTTTTTATGCGTAATCAAATCATCAATACTCATTCCGTGTGCAATTACACACGTTTCATTTAATGCATGATAGAATGCGAAAGAACGAATATTTTTAAAGAATTTCTTTTCAAAATCAGTGGTTGGTTCATCTGAGCTACTTTCTAAAAAAGAAAAAAGGTCTTTAAACATCCTACTTGCGGCTCCTGAAGCAGGGACAAACTTCGTAATGTGTTTATCAGATTTTAAATACTTTTCCCATATCGAAATGTATTTAAGTTGATCCGATTCATCAACCTGAAGAATGCCTTCATTAATTGAAGCAGGCTTTTTAATATTCAGAGTGGGAAATCCATTTTTAAAATAATTCAACTGCTCATCAATTTTGTGTTCGGAAATACCCTTCTCATTTAATTGATTTTTATCTTCTATTGAAAAACTATATGTCATAATGGTATAATTTAAATATATGATTAATGTTTGCCTGTTTTTTCTTGATACCAAAGTTAATCAAAAATAATTATATAACCCTTAACATGATGTATGTGATTATTATTAGAGTCTCAATTGTAAAATAAGTTTACATAACTTTTAAAAACCATACTGACATATCGTCATACAAAACGTCAAAATACATCTTGGCATCAATTTTGAAGTTGTATTGATAGAATCAAAATAAAATAACTAAATATATAAATAAAGGTATGGGAAAAATAATAGGAATTGACTTAGGAACAACAAACTCTTGCGTTTCGGTAATGGAAGGCAACGAACCTGTTGTAATAACTAACAACGAAGGAAAACGCACCACACCGTCTATCGTAGCATTTGTGGAAGGTGGAGAGCGCAAAGTTGGTGATCCTGCCAAGCGTCAGGCAATCACAAACCCAATAAACACAGTTTTCTCTATAAAAACATTTATGGGAGAAACATATGATCAGGTGCAAAAAGAGACTGGACGTGTTTCATATAAAGTTGTGAAAGGTGACAACAACACCCCTCGTGTTGATATTGACGGAAGACTATATACACCACAAGAAATTTCAGCAATCATTTTGCAGAAAATGAAAAAAACTGCTGAAGATTATTTAGGGCAAGAAGTAAACGAAGCTGTCATTACAGTTCCTGCTTACTTTAGTGATGCACAGCGTCAGGCTACAAAAGAAGCTGGCGAAATTGCAGGTCTTAATGTACGTCGTATTGTGAACGAGCCTACAGCAGCTTCGCTTGCTTATGGTTTAGATAAGAAGCACAAGGACATGAAGATTGCCGTTTTCGACCTTGGAGGTGGTACGTTTGATATTTCGATACTTGAATTAGGTGATGGTGTTTTCGAAGTTAAATCAACCAATGGTGACACCCACTTAGGAGGTGACGATTTCGACCACATGATTATTGACTGGTTGGCTGAAGAGTTCTTAAAAGAAGAACGCATCGATTTACGCAAAGACCCTATGGCTTTGCAACGCTTGAAAGAAGCTGCCGAAAAAGCAAAAGTAGAGTTATCAAGTGCAACAAGCACGGAAATTAATTTGCCTTATATAATGCCTGTTGATGGAATTCCAAAACACTTGGTGAAAACATTGACTCGTGCAAAATTTGAGCAATTAGTAGACGGTCTGCTACAAAAATGTGTTGGACCATGTAATGCTGCCATAAAAGATGCAGGCATGACAACATCTGACATTGATGAGGTAATTCTAGTGGGTGGATCGACCCGTATTCCTGCAGTTCAAGAATTGGTTGAAAAGCTATTTGGTAAATCTCCATCGAAAGGTGTAAACCCTGACGAAGTAGTTGCAGTAGGTGCAGCTATTCAAGGTGCTGTTTTGAGTGGTCACGTAAAAGATGTGTTGCTGCTAGACGTTACACCTCTTTCATTGGGTATTGAAACAATGGGTGGTGTAACAACAAAACTTAT
>JAQVZQ010000293.1 GCA_028708095.1 Dysgonamonadaceae bacterium | reverse complement strand
GTTTTCGTTGCCGAACTATTAAAACTTCGTCATCAGAAAATTCCATCCATGCAAAATCATACACATGGTGATACATTTTCCCTTGACTGTTGATGTTGAAATGGGTTAAAAACTTAAATTGAAACTTTTTACTCACAAGTTCAGCCCTGAAAACCTTCTTTTTTGAGGCTTTTGGTCCCATAATTTCCAGCAAAATCGAACGATTTCGATGAAGAATTTTGTCCAGCGGATAAGCTTCTTTCTTGGTTACTGCCCTTAGTGTAACGTGGTATTCATTTTTGCACTGGAGTGAGCAAAAGATTTTATCTTTTCTTCCAGAAAACTCGATATCGCATACTTTACATTTCATGGGGCAAAGGTAATAAAATTATTGTTATCTTATCCGTTACTTAACGGTTGATTTAACAAACATCCGTAAATTAATGTTAGCCAGATTAATACAAACCACCAAAACTTAAACATAAGTTAATGACAGGTGAGATGGCATAACTTTAGCTGCGTTATTTTAATTTTGTTTTGTTAATCTTTATTGTAAAAAATGTGTAAACCTATCCGTTTATTAACCGTTAACTTAACATGCTGCTGTAAGTTCGTGATTAACAGCAATTTACAAACCATCAAATCCTAATCAAAAGTTAATGAAATTTTCCGCCAATTTCTTCTCAAAACCATGCAAGATAAAAACATTTTCCTTACATTTGTTCAATTAAACTATTGAACATGGATAATTTGGAGAATAAAATTATGATACCTGAAGATGTTATTATGACAAAAATTCATCATATTAGGCATCAGAAGGTGATGATTGACAGAGATTTGGCAGAACTTTATGGTGTTGAAACAAAGCGTTTAAAAGAAGCTGTAAAGCGAAATTATAAGCGATTTCCAGAAGACTTTATGTTTGAAATGACCAAAGAAGAGTTTGAGATTTGGAGGTCGCAATTTGCGACCTCCAAATCTGACACCATTGGATTACGTTATGCACCATTTTGTTTCACCGAACAAGGAGTTACCATGCTATCATGTATATTGAAGAGTGATAGGGCAATAACGGTAAATATTCAAATCATTCGGGTGTTTACACGAATGAGAGAAATACTTCAATCCCATAAAGAGATACTCCGAAAACTTGAAGAAATTCAGGTTAAGGATATTGAACAAGACAAAAAGATTCGATTGATTTTTGAATATCTAAAACAATTTGAAGAAGCTAAGAAAAAGCAACTAGAACACGAGAATCGCAAACCAATTGGGTACAAAATCCCTAAACAAGAATAGCTATGTCAATGAGTTCACACCACACCAAGCACTACTACATCGAATCCGACCGCTTTGTGTCCAAAATTGGGGGAGGCATGGCGGATATTAGTTATAGAATTGATGACCATGTGTATAACAGAGACATTCAAAACAATGGCGATTATGAAGCCAAATCCTACTATTTATTTGAGGATAAAAACAGCATGATGCCCCGCCATTTCGACTCCCTTGGCGTCCTCTCTGATGTAATTCCAGATTTTGATTTCAGGATTTTCAAGAAAACACTTGATTGGAATGAGCCAGAACATGAAAACATGTATTGGTATCACAAAGACCATTTGGGTAGCAGTACACAAATTTCCGACTACCGTGAAAGGGTCATCCACCATATCGAGTACATGCCCTCTGGCGAGCAGTTCTCCGAGCAACGCGACTATTGGGCAACTCCATACAAGTTCAACTCCAAAGAACTCGATGCTGAAACTGGTTTGTACTATTATGGAGCCCGCTACTACACTCCAGAAATTGGGATATGGCTAAGCGTAGATCCGATGAGTGATAAATATCCGAGCCTTTCTCCCTTTGCTTATTGTGCGAATAATCCAGTGATTTTGGTGGATCCGGATGGGCGGGAGATATTGATCCATCATCCCCTGGTTATGGCGAAGCGACAAATGCAGCAACTCCAGGACACGATTCTTACCAACCAGCTTTTGCTAAACAATATAATGATTGGAAGAAAGATGGATCTATCAATGTTCAATTTAATGATAATATGGCAGAAAGCAAGAGACCTGACGCTGCGGGAACTATTGAATATGGAGGAACAGATAATGGAGGCGAAGGAGGTTCTGAACGTGATGTTTATAAGGTTTTTTGGGATCCATCAGAATCTACTACAAAAGCATTAGGCACAAGTGCTATGTTTGAAGAAAGTCAGCATCTACAAGATGGTTTAGATGGTAAATTTAACATAAAATCAGGATGTGCTGGTTTTGGCATAATGAATGAAGTTGAAGCAAAACAATGGGTGGTGGATAATATTTCGGGGATAAAAGGTAATTATGACAACGGTGGATATAAAGAAAGAACTCATTATGGATATTTTAAGGATAATCCAAATAAACTTACAGCTAAAAGTCTTCAGAATGGAATCGGGCTAATAGCTCCCAATAAAGATGCCTCTAGGCCAGGGAAATCTTATACATTATTTGGAACAGGTGGTTATAAAAAATAAAATATTTACATGTATGATAAAACATTTCGTAATTACAGTTTGTATTTTTTTTGCTCTAACAAGCAATGCTAATTGTCAAGTTCCAATTGGGTATAATAATTATAGTCCAATTAATTATAAATTTGAAGGAGAAAACTTAAAGGGCTATGATAGTTTGGGAAGAAAACAAGGATACTGGGAAGAATATTTATTTATAGGAGATTATTTGTTGTTTTATAATGACTCAATAATAGCATTAGAAAAAGTATTTGCTCAGGGATTTTATGTCGATGATTTCAAGGAAGGTTTATGGAATATATATGATGTTAAAGATCATGATACAAGAAAAATCTTAGCTCATATTCATTTTGAAAAAAATGTAATGATTTATCAATTTACTTATATTAACAATAAACTTCATCAATTTACAAGAATAGGATACACGTATAGACCGTCTAATGTTAACTATAATGGAGATGTTTTCGGTTTGGATATATTGATTTATGATGATAATGGAAGTATTATAAGAAAATCTTATTCTCCTGATGGAGTTGTAAATGAAACAATATTTCCGATGCAAGTTCCGAGATAAATGCAAAAAGCCCTTGTTTAGGGCTTTTTTAGTTTCACAGCATAGCCACATTTTTCTGAAAGAAATCCTTAAACTTTTTCTTGGTTATTATAGGAGGCTCATTTATAAATTCATTTTGAAAAATTAAAAAACAATTGTAATTTAGCTTCTTAAAGCAATCATTATAAATGCAAGAATCCAACCGTATAGAATTTAAAAGAGAACTTACCGATAATTTAGAAAAAGAAGTGGTGGCTTTTTTGAATTACCGTGAAGGTGGCATTATTTATATTGGGATTTCTGATGATGGAGCTACTGTTGGCGTACAAGACGTGGATAATGTGCAACTCAAAATAAAAGATCGTCTAAAAAATAATATACAGCCCTCCTGTTTAGGCTTGTTTGATATTCTAAAAGAAGAGAAAGATGAAATTGATATTTTGAAAATTATTATTGCAAGCGGATCTGAAAAACCGTATTACCTCAAGAAAAAAGGCATGTCTGAGAATGGTTGCTTTATCCGTGTTGGTAGTGCTTCAAAGTCAATGTCGTTGCGTATGATTGACGACATGTTCTCGAAACGTACCAGAAACTCGCTTGCGAAAATTGTTTCAAATCGCCAAGACCTTACTTTTGAACAATTAAAAATTTATTATGATGCAAAAAAATATAAGCTATCGGAAAAATTTGAAAAAACCTTGAACTATTAACGGATAATAGCAAGTACAATTACATCGCATATCTTATGTCGGACGAAAATGGAATTTCTATAAAAGTAGCTAAATATTCTGGCACAGACAGAGTAAACCTTATCGAAAATAATGAATATGGTTATTGCTCAATCATTAAGGCAACCAAACAGATTTTAGACAAACTGGAGTTGGAAAACAAAACAAGCACTCAAATAACATCAAAAGAACGTATTGAAACAAAATTATGGGATGCTGTGGCTGTAAGAGAAGCTGTTGTTAACGCAATTGTTCACAATGATTATACTCGGGAAGCATCTCCTAAATTTGAAATTTTTTCCGACCGTTTAGAAATAATTTCTGCTGGTGGTTTGCCCGAAGGAATGAATGAAAACGAATTTTTTGAAGGTTTTTCAATCCCTCGAAACAAAGAAATTATGCGAATATTTAAAGATTTAGATATGGTAGAATACTTAGGATCAGGTGTTCCGCGTATTTTACGTACATACAGTAAAGAAAACTTTAAATTTTCGCAAAACTTTCTACGTATGGTTTTTCCAAACTCTGAGCCTCTTTATGAAATAGTGCAATAGGTGGTGCAATAAATGATTTAACAGAAAGACAAATGGAGGTGTTAAATATGATTATTAACGATAACAAGCTGAGCTACAGGTCAATAGTCAAATCGCTTGGTATTAACAGCTCTGCGGTCTTAAAACATTTAGATGTG
>JAQVZQ010000036.1 GCA_028708095.1 Dysgonamonadaceae bacterium | reverse complement strand
GTCGGTTGTTATATTTGTTAGGTTATCAGGTTTCGAGTCCATCAATAACTACAAAAAAAATTTTCTAAACATTTCTTCAATGGAAGATTTCATTGTCAACAGTTGAAACTTGAATATTCGACCGAAGATTTGACGAAAAGGTGTTGAAAATCGAATCTGCCGCAATTTTTGTGACGAACAACACTCGAATTTTAATTCTTTGAGGGTTTTTCTCTCAACAGAGAGCCTAAATTCAAATCTTGTTGTGAAAAATTTAACGAACAAGAGAGGAAAATCAGATTTACTCCGATTTTTCCTTCATTTATCTCTCAAAAATCCAATTTACTTGAAACAAAATTGCATTTGTGCTTTTCTAAACATTTCTTCAATGGAAGATTGCGTTTTCATCTGTTGTTCGCCCAATCTTCGACGGAAGAAATGATTTTTGTCTCTCTAACGGCATTTTTTTACTAAAATCTATCAGGAAGGACGCTTTATGAGATAACTTTCTACAGTGGATGCAAATTTCAATCGATAAATGTATCCTACTCTTTGTAGGATGTAAGAATCAACATTTATCACTACAGTTCTTCGTGGTGGACAACATACTCGACTCTTGCAACAGCAATCTTTCTGTGAGGTTGCTATTTTCATTTGTTGAATTTATAATTTTCGGTGGAGAATGTAGTGCAAGGCTTGATTTGGAGCTTTTACTACACTACGCTGGCGAGGAAAGTACATCGTTCTTCCACGAATCCTTTTATGTGCGTTTCCTCAGAAAAAAACTGCATGATTAATGAGAAAGATGAAAAACAGTGATATTGCAAACGAAATTATAATCAGCTGAATTACAAAATGGATTTGAAGGTACCGGTGCTGTAAAATAACACTTCTGATACGAAAAGTAGAATCCAAATTTAGTTTATGCTATCAATGAATAACAATAAAATTATTACATATCACTTTTTGTATCTCCTAAATGACTATTTTTGTTTATAAGTAAAATATCTCCTACATAAAACTACCATAAATTATGAAGTTCTTAATCTGTTTTATAATAAGCTTTCTTTCAATCGACGGACTTTTCTCTCAAGAAATTAGCGGTACATGGCAAGGAGCATTAAATGTTCAAGGAACCAAACTGGATATTGTTTTTCATATCGAAAAACAAGAAAATGGATATAAATCTCTTATGGATAGCCCAACACAAGGAGCATTTGGTATACCCACCACAAAAACCACTTTTGACAACAACAATGTTGAAATAATCTTATCAAACTTAGGAATATTCTATCAGGGAAAACTCGTAAATAATTCCATATCTGGCACCTTCAATCAAAACGGAATTCCTTTTCCACTCGTATTAAAAAGAACTGAAAGTAAACGTCCATCGCGTATACAAGAACCCAAAGAGCCCTACCCTTATGATGTTGAAGAAATAAAATTCAAAAACAATCTTCAAAAAATTGAGTTAGCAGCTACGCTTACATTACCCAAACAAAAAAGGAAATCTCCAGCAGTAATACTAATTGCAGGTAGCGGACCAAATGACAGAGATGAAACAATATTCAATCACAAGCCTTTTTGGATATTAGCTGATCACCTAACTCGTAATGGTATTGCAGTTTTGAGGTATGATAAACGTGGTATTGGAGAATCAGAGGGAGAGTATTTTACTGCTACAACCCAAGATTTCGCTGAAGATGTTGAAGCAGCCATCGAATATTTGAAAACACGAAAAGAAATTGATGCCTCGCAAATTGGACTTATCGGACATAGTGAAGGTGGAGTGATTGCGCCCATGGTAGCTTCAGATAATAAAGATATAAGTTTTGTTGTTCTTATGGCAGGCCTCGGAATTACAGGCTCTGAACTTTCACTGTCACAAAATCAATTTGCATTTGACAAAACTTTGCTTTCTGACAGTGATAAAGAAGAATTGGCTCAAAACATAAAAAACATATACGCCTCTGTATTAACATGGGAGGAATATGTTGGAACTGAAGCTGAACGTGATGAGCTAAAACAAAAACTCTCAGAATTGTGGAAATTACTCCCATCAGAAATAACCAGCATAGTATCTAAAGAATCATTTATTGCAAAAACAACCGCTAATATTGCCACTCCATGGTTCAGATCATTTTTAAAAATCGACCCACAACAATACCTGCAAAAGCTAACTATCCCCATATTAGCAGTAAATGGAGAAAATGACACTCAAGTTGATTCTCAAAGAAACTTGGAGGTAATTGAAGAAGCTTTAAAGAAAGGAAATAATAAGAGTTACACAATCAAATCATATCCAGAATTAAATCACCTTTTTCAGGAAAGTGTAACTGGCGAAATTGATGAATATGGAAAAATAGAGCAAACAATTTCACCTAAAGTGCTATCAGATATAACAAGCTGGATAATTTCAACCGTTAAAAAATAGCATTGGTAGATTGTTTTGTTTATAAAGAAAGCTGTGCATAGGAATGCTTACAGTTTTATTCATCCATTTGCATTGTAGTAGACCCAATGTGGCTACCATCAGCAAATATATCTACTTTATAAGTTCCTGCCATCAAATACTCTTCAATATCCCAATACAGAGCAACCCCTGTTTCCTCACCGCCATACTCAATTATTCGCATACTTGAGTAAGCAATATCTTTGTTTTCATAAGGAAAAACATTGTTTGGATTCTTTGTAAGTACACTTCCATCAGGCTGCATGATTCGTGCATATATTGTTCGTTCACCAGGTTCAGCAGTAATGTTTCTCGAAACAGTGAAAGAGATTAAAAACTGCTCACTCCTGCTTAGTCTTTTCTGAGTTTTCCCACGCGAATTAACTGCTTTCATCGAAACATTCGTAGCCACCAGCTTCGCAGCCAACGACACTTTCTCAGTCAACTGTTTTTTCTCCTCAGATACTACATTGAGTGAACGCGAGGTCTCTCTATATCGTTTCGTTATTTGAACATTTTCAGCTTTCAGCTCTTCGTTTAATCGATTCAAAGAGTCTATTTGTTGAATATAAGACTTCAATATCTTACGCAGTGTCCCTAATTCGTCTTTCAATCGGCGAATTTCTGCCTGGTCGGTTGCTTTAGTAACACGCAACTCTTCAATCAGACGTTGCACTTTAGCCTGTTCGTTTTCCAACTTATAAAGCAATGAATCATTTTGAACACTAAACTTAAACCCTTCATATTGCATCGAGATACTTTCGTATTCATCTTCCAACTCTTGTTTATCAATGGTATATTGTCCCTGCATTTCGGTAATTTGTTTGTCTTTGTGAAAAACAAAAAAAGCCGCTATTGCCAAAGCAAGTGCCATCACAACAATTATTGCGATAAGCTGAGCATTACGATCTTTAAAATCTAGTTTCATTTGACTATTGATATTGAGGAATTAGCGACAAAAGTAGTCGTTTTTACATTTAAATCAAAATTGTATCCCCATCTTTCATGCATATTTAAGCGTTCTACAATAATAAAGCTTGATTTTACTGTTAAAAAACTGTTCTTTCTGGCGATAATTACAAGCCTCAACTTTAAAATATAGATAACTCCGTCTGAGTTGTAAACTCCTCTAAAAACAACATCCCTTTATATGAGTTTCCCTTTGAATTTAAAGGCGGACTCCAAACGGTTATACAATATTTCATAGGATGCACGGCAACGATTCCACCACCGATACCACTTTTGCCTGGCAAGCCCACTTTAAAAGTAAATTGACCAGCCTCATCATAAAACCCGCATGTTTGCATTAATGCATTGGCTCGCTTTGTTCTGCTTGAAGACAATATTTTTGCACCTGAGTAAGGGACTACACCATTGTTTGCTAAAAACAAAAAACTATTAGACAGCTCTTCACAGCTCATTTCTATTGAGCAAATATTAAAATATAGATCCATCACATCATCAATATCATTGTGTATGTTTCCAAACGATTTCATGAAATTGACCAATGCAAAGTTGATGAAGCCGTTTGCTCTTTCCGATTTAGCGATTGTATGATTAAAGTTAATAGAGTTTACGCCCGACAATTCATGGATAAATGAAAGAACCTCTTCTTTTGGTGACTGAAGCTCACTAACCAAAATATCGCAAATAACTATCGCCCCTGCATTTATGAAAGGATTGCGAGGAACTCCCCTATCATTCTCCAATTGCACCAAAGAATTAAATGCTGTTCCACTTGGTTCTACTCCTACACGATCCCACAAGTCACTTTTTACAAGAGAGTAAGCCAAAACATATGAAAATACTTTTGCAATACTTTGAATAGAAAAGCGAATATTTGAGTCTCCAAAAGCATACTTTTCACCTTCAACAGTAGTTAATTGAACACCAAAGCTATTTGGATCTACCATTGATAGCTCAGGGATATAATCAGCTACTTGTCCTTTATTCTCAATTTTCTCTAACTCTTCGTATATATGTTTGAATATCTTTTCGTAATCCATAAAAACAAAGTTTTCTCAAACATTACTGATATTGAATATATATGGGGCGGGGTTTTAAATTCATCACCTCTGTGGGTGTAAGCAATCGATGAGGCGGACGTTTCAAATCATTTTTGTAGAAAATCTTGAAGCCTGTGAACTGTACAGGTTCCTTTCTGATGTAACGTTCGTAAGTACTATACTTAAGTTGCGGTGCACCCCAACCATCCATATCCATCACAATTTGCACTTCGGGTCGTAGCTTTATGTTTTTATAGTTCGTCACCATGCCTTGTGTAAATCTATGTACAATAAGTATTTTAGGAGGCAAATTATTATCGCGAACCAATTGAGCTAAATATTCTGTTACAATATTGATATCCTCTGCATCAAAAGTGCCAATCCTTTTTCCAGGCACACTGCCATCTTTCATCGAAAACTCAGGATCGATACCCAAATGAACATGCGGCATCTTAAGGTATTTCTCCAAAGCCGAAGTTTCATTCAATACTGTGCTATGTCCAACTTGAATGTCAAGAAACATAATGGCATCTTCCATTTTTGCGATTACCAATGCAGAATCAATTTGATGATGAGGCATCCGCATGTTGTAAGTGTTACCTTTCAAAGGTGTTGGTTGTGCAGTGGCAGCAATATAGTGAATTGCAGGAATAACGGGAGTTTCAGGATCAGCCGCTTGCCATGCTTCAACTTCAGCCTTCAACATCCTCCACATTTCTTTTGGTGGATACTCACCCAGCGCTCCCATATTCTTTGAGTACATGTTGCCATAAAAAGCAACAATTCTTTTAAAAGGCAATATGGCTCCATCCAATGGATAATGATCAGAGGTAACTGGCCAATGTCCCGTTGTGTCTCCATTCACCATGTGCATCATTTTTTCGTCATACTCTATGGCGTCAACAAAGTTTGATTTCTTTGTGGCAACACCTTCAGCAATTTCCTTTGTGCTTGTATTTGTTGTGACAATACTGTCTGACTTATCACTATCTTTGTCAGAACTATTTTCGGAATGTAGTGTGCAGCCTGCAAAAAAGACGAGAGAAAAGAGCAATATAAAAGTTTTTGTGATGTAATGCATAAAAAGTGAATTGAGATTATTATTTTTCTAATTGGGCAAATATACTTCAATATAGTGATATAATAGGTTTTTTAGGTTATGAAGTTCAGAAATATTCGGCATAATCTTTGCAAGAAAAACCCTTGCTTTTAAGTATTTGATAAGAAAAATACAAAAGCAAGTTTTTTGTTTAAAAAGCATGGATCGCAAAACATGCGAGCGGGAGATTTATTGATCTAATGTATCCAACTCTTTTAATGTAATATTTCGTAATTCAGCCGTTGTTCTAAAACTACAAATACCTAAGGGAGTAGAAAGATTAACTTCATTACGGATACCCAATTCACCTTCTTTATAAGGATAATCCACCAGTTTTTCATTATCAATCCAAGCCACAATAGTACTCTGCGTAACTCTTAGCTTTATTGTATACCAAACATCATTTTCAAACTTCTTCCATACTCTCGTTTCGTTGTGATCTGCATCCTGTCCATTAATATTGCTCAAGCCTAAGACCGAACCACCCCAACCACCAACAATTAAACTGCAAAAGCTATCATTGACAGGGAAGGTTATTCCACAAAAGAAATCGTTACCCGAAGTTTTTCGTGCATCCAAAGCCACTTCATAATCCATTTTTGGTATGTCTTTTGTTGAAGTAATTCCTGTGCAGCCATCACCGTATTCTAATACTATCTTCCCCTCCGAAACAAAAACGGCTCCTTGTGTTCCAAATTGAGTTATCTCCCATCCATCCAAAGTCTTTCTATCGAAAATTGAGTTTTCATGCATCTGTTCCAGATTGTTCTCATTGGGTTTTTCCTCTTGCTTAGTTTGATTCGACGAATGTGTGCAATGTGCAAACAATGCAATTGTAAAAAGTAGGAAAATCTGTTTTAGGATAGTGCAAATAGGTTTCATCGTCATTTGGTGTTTAGATATGTTTAATAAAAATTCATTTAGGTCTACTTCCCTTCATCCTCATTCACCTGTCGCAATCCGCGAGCTTCTACCAATAACTCTCGCGAAACGCGAATGATATTATGAATTAAGGCAATGCGTTGATTGTCTGTATCTGACTTTAGACGGGCAATTTCTCTCTCCCATTCATTTGCTTGGCCTATATGTTCGCCAAAAAGCATATCATCTACATGATGAGACATCATTTCTTCAACGAATTGCAAAATTTGATTTACATAGCAACAAAAACGCAACTCCTCCTCGGCAAAAGGTTGTTTCATTTTATGATTGTGAACGGCGAAAGCAGATATGTATGACAACAGAGCGTGGTTAAGATCTGTCAATCTGAATGCCTTCTGCTGATAGCGACGCTTGTCTTTAGGTTCAAGTCGCATATCTTTCCATGCTGACGTGAGCGCATTGTCGGCATTATGTGCCATTCGTCTATTATCTGAATATTGTGCTTCGGTAACCGATACGTCGTAGATACTTTGAAAATAGCTTTTGTTTTTGACAACTGCAGTATGCAATAGAACAGGTAGTTGCTTGTATTGCCAATCGGGCCATATAAATCGGACAACAATATAAGCAAGAAAACCACCAATAAGCGTATCGATGATACGTGGCATCATAACGGCAACACCCACTCCTGCAAGCAAATTAAACGCTGCCAACACATAAATAGTAATAAAGACAGCTGCAACGGTATAATTTCTCTTCAACCAAAAGAAAAAAGCATAAATAGTACCTAACATCAACAACATTTGCCCAGTGAGAGTTGGCAACAATTGCGATAAACTAACACCTAACACCACTCCAAGTAAAGTGCCGAATATACGATGAAACAGTCTTTGACGTGTAGCACTATATGTTTGCTGAACCACAATCAATGAGGTTAGCAATATCCACGCACCTTTTTCGATATGGAAAAAGTGCATAATCCCGAAGCCTAAAACCATACAGAGTGTCAGGCGAATAGCAAAGCGAAAACGAGGATGCTGCGGTGTTAGAATAGCAGAAAGTGGTTGACGTTCGGGTCGTCGTGCATTAAAGTCAGAAATCCCAATATGACGATCTGCTTTTTCTTCGTTGCGCAGGCTTTGTTCCAATCCACTCAGGTTATTCATCAGTAATGACAAAGTGGAATAGTGTGCTTCATTAGTTTCTTCTTCGACATGTAGCATATTTTTCAATGCTGTTATTGTCCATACTAACGAAATAGGATGTTTGTAGGCTTCACTGGTAAGTAGCGATTCGGCAAACAGGTGCATGGCACTTGCAATTTGGCGCATCAACTGTCCAAACCCTTCAATTAAATCAGCATTTTTCACCTGTCCACTCAAAACATCGTATTGCTCGTGACTCGAAGTGGCGCGTTCTTGCATCTCTTGCAATAGAAACCATTTGCGGTAATAAATATCTACTACTGCACGCATTTTCGTATCCGACTCGGCAGAATAACTGTATAAATCTTTTTTACACACTTCTATTTGTTGTGCTAATCGAATACTTTGTTGTGCTAACTGATTCCTTAAGTTCTCTTGCTCTTTTGGTACACTGGGAAAAAGACCAGCTTTTACATCAATATAATCAGCCAAATAAGTAAACCCACTTGAAAGCTGCTCGCGTAACAATCTCAACGGTCTAAAATAGAGCAGCAACAACGAAACAATGGAATAAATTGATGCGCCGATAACATACAACAGCGGTTGATAAAACCATTTTTCGCCTGCATCCACCCCCAACATTGTATATGTAATGATGAGCAAGGTGCCAAAGGTAATCCCTTGAAGTCGGGAGCTAACTCCTGCCAATAAAGTGAGAGAAAAAACCATTACCCCTAAAACAACACCAAACACAATCGGATAAGGAGACAATAACCCAACAATGCTACTTGTCAACAAAAACAACAACAACGTAATGCCCGACGACTTTAATCGTCCACGCGGATGCACATCTGTTTCGCCCAATGCCATTGCCACTACACCTAATGCTAGGGTGGTTGCTATAAAAGAATTGTCGAACAATATTTCGGCAAGAATCAGCAAAAATGCAATGGAAACTGTTACTTTGAGTGCCCAAAGATGGGGTGGGTTTTTCCAAAAAATGTTCAACCACATTTTTCTTACTCTATCTTTTATCAAGTTCAGATAATATGTCATGGTGTTCTATTTTCTCTGTCGTTGGAATACAAAAGTACGAAATATGTGTGACTATTGAGGCAGCAATGTGATATAAAATAGATGCTGCTGAATTTTGAGAAGAGACGCCCATATAGGACGTCTGTACAGTCTCAAAATTTGGTAATGAGGTGGTTGATATTAGCACTCGCTCGCGCCGATTTCCATATCGATGTGCGGTATTCCCTTTGTGCTCTTTGCGATTACTTTGCATTCTTTGCGGTTAAAAAATCAATGTTAATCAGTGTGTTATCTCCTTTACTCTATAAATTAGCCAAATATCTACCTACGAATCATCATTTTCACTTTTCAATTAAAAAAAACCACTTTCGTCGATTACCCAATTGACTACTGCGAAGCAAAAAGCAATTAAGAAGAATGATTTCATTAAAAGCAACACAAACTCATATTGACGAAGTTCTTCTTTGCGTCCTTGCGAGAGAAAATTGCGTTCTTCTTCAACTTGCAAGTCTCCTGACTTGTGTCTTCATGCAATATATATACAACAACACAGCTAGGAGACCATAGCTAACAAGGCACTACACACTGGATACATCAAAGCTGGAAGCTTTAAATACATTTCGCGAGCGAGGCTTCATTTCTCTTCAATAATAGGAAACTCTTTATAAAACATCAAAAAAGAAATCGTTCCTTTTCTTAGATCATTACGAACAAACTTTTTCATCTCTTCGTCCATCAATTCACCCAATCCATTTAACATTCCTTTGTCGGTCATAGATTGCAGTTGTTCAATACACTTTTGAATGTAATCAGTCAATGGCATTTTCATGCGTGTCTCCACAATTGCTTTGTTGATGGGTGTTCGGTTTTTCATAAAAAACCAAGTGTCAAAGATATCTCTACTTGTAACGTCCGTTCTATCGAGCAATGCACACAATTTATGAGCAAACATATCAGGTTGGGTCATCACCCTCATGTTTATCCCCAAGTAGTTTTTAATCTCATAAGAGCTGTCCCATTGTCGGTTAGATATTTCAACTTTCAGTTTCCTTTCTCCTTTACCATAACTGAGTACAATTATTGAACCATAAAACTTTATAGCCTCGTCAAATATTGTTCCATATTTGAGAAGAATGTTTTTAATTCGGTTAAACACAAACTCTTCTTTTTCTACCGACAAGAGATTGAAGTCTAAATCGACTGAGAACCGTGGAAGGTCATAAAAAAACATCAAAGCAGTTCCACCTTTAAAACCAAGTGTGGAAGATAGCTCCGTATCGCTATAAATATCTTTGAGTATTTGCAGTAAAAAGAATTTGTGTTTATTGATATCCATTTTTATTTGACTTATGGTTTAAACTGTTTCTTCACACGAGTTTCTAGTGCTTTAGACTTATAAATAGGGAGTAATTCTGCTACCAGATCCTTGTTGATCAATCTCGAATTGTCGAAATAGCAATTGCTATTCAAGTATAAAATATCTAAGAAGGCTCTTTCGGGAGTGGCAATATTCACATTGTTTATCTGCTCAATACCCGTGCTGTCCACTATTATTTCATTTTTAATTTTCCGATACGAATACTCGTTATTATCGATGCTCAACTTTCGACTCAAATAGCTCACCGCAGTTATTGTACTATCATACTGAAAAATGATTCCCGCTCGTTGCAACACATACTCCAGTGAGATATAAGACGGAGTATATAGTCTGCACGCTAATTCTAATGGATTGTAATTGCTTTTCACGTAGATTCCTTTGCGAGGACGTTTCAACCTGCTTGTTTTTACGTAGTAATTTATCTTGTCATTGATAGACTCAAAATTACTCTCCCCCACCAACATTGCAATGTCAGGGAGTGTATATACAGTTCTGTTGTCATTCAGTATTTCGTAGAGCATATTGTTATTTTGTGAACCAAACATGGGGATTCTTCCCATGTTCAGTTCACAAATATACATTTTAGCATGATTAAATCAAAGCAAATATGACAAAATTGTTTGATTGATTTTGTGTTTTACTTTCGCAAATGTTGCGAAGTAAAGAATAGCACACAGATGAAATTGATACAGATGAACACAGATAAACTCTCATTCAAAGCGTTGAACCCCTTTAGGGTTCGAAGGTGCTTCTCATTTGATTACCATGGGCTTACACTCACGGCTATTTATATTTATCCACTCTGTGGTTAGGCCCTATTATTCATTATTCTATTTTGTAAGAGATGTAATATAAAATAGATGCTGCTGATTATTGAGAAGAGACGCCCATATAGGACGTCTGTATAGTCTCAAGATTTGGTAATGAGGTGATTGATAGTAGAGCTCGCTCACATAGATTTCCAAATCGGTGCTCGGTATTCCCTTTGTGCTCTTTTGCGATTTCTTTGCTATCTTTGCGATTAAAAAACAATGTTAATCTGCTCCATCTGCCTTATCCCTCTGCCCTATGAAATATTCTCTCATGTATTTTAATCGACTCTTGTGAGAGTTCATCTAACTTATGTTGATTATCAAATTTCCATCTCCCTTAAAAAAACTTTCCTATCTTTATACTTTATAACTATACACATTAACTATGATAATGAAGAAAACATTGTTCACTTTATTAGTAGGTTTATTCATATCAGTTGCATATGCCGATGAAGGCATGTGGATGTTGCATCTGTTAAAGCAACAAAAACTGGCTGATATGCAAGCATTGGGTTTAAAACTTCAAGAAACTGACATATATAATCCCGAAGGAACTTCTCTCAAAGATGCCGTTGTGCAATTTAGTCGCGGTTGTACAGGTGAGGTTATTTCATCGGAAGGATTGGTACTCACCAATCACCATTGTGGATATGGTCAGATACAAAGCCACTCAACAATTGAAAATAACTATCTTGAAACTGGATTTTGGGCAATGTCAAAAGCCGAAGAGTTACCCAATCCCGGATTAACAGTCACTTTTATTGAAAAGATGGAGGATGTTACTGATTTTGTTCTTAAATGTTTGGAAGAGGACAAAGAAAAAGATGTAGATGGAGTTTTTTTTCTATCCCCAAATTACCTCAACAACTTGGCACGCGACTTAGTGGGAGTGGAATATCTGGAGAAAAACAAAGGATTTGATGTAGAGATAAAACCATTTTTCAATGGTAATCAGTACTACATGTTTACAAAAAAGATATATCCTGATATCCGTCTGGTTGGCTCACCACCCAGTTCTATTGGTAAATTTGGTGCCGACACAGACAATTGGCTATGGCCACGCCACACAGGAGACTTTTCGGTGTTTCGCATTTATGCGGACAAAGAAGGAAATCCAGCAGAGTACTCAGAAGACAATGTTCCATTGCGTCCAAAACGCTGGTTGAAAATATCAACAAAAGGGGTAGAACAAAATGATTTTGCAATGTTGCTCGGCTTTCCAGGCACTACCAATAAGTTTTATACCTCATGGGAAGTACAAGAACGACGTGACATTGATAATAAGGTAAGAATAAATATGCGTGACATTCGTCAACGTGCCATGTTAGAAGAGATGCTTAACGATCCTGAAGTAAAAATTCAATATGCATCAAAATACTCAGGATCAACCAATGCCTACAAAAATGCTATTGGAACAAGTTGGGCAATTGGACTACGCAATTTTGAAGAAGTAAAAAAAGAACAACAAGAGAAGCTGTTAAGTTGGGCAAAGCAAAATAATAAACAAGAATATATTGATGCCCTTAATACGATTGAGCAGATTGTGAAAGAACGGGCCGACCTACGTTTCAGAAGTTGGATGTTGAATGAAGGAATTGTGCGTGGAATAGAGTTTTCTACAATTCCTCTTTCATCAGTTGATTCATTAGTGGTAGCCATTAACGCAAATAATGAAGAAGCCAAAGAAAAGTATATGTTAAACTTAATGGCCGATTATCGCACGTTTGCCAACAAAGATTATAATATAAACGTGGACAAAAAAGTGGCAAAGGTAATGCTCAAAGAGTATATAGATCAAATCCTTAACGAAAACCTGCCCACAGCACTGCAAGATATTGATAGCAAACATGGGGGAAGCGTAAACACATATGTAGATTATCTATTTGAAAATTCAATATTCGGTAGCGAAGAGAACATGCAAAAATTCATTTCGGGAACGCACTCTTCAGAAGAGTTAGAGAACGACCCATTAATCAATGCAGCGAATTCGTTTAAAAAAGAATATATGCAACTAAGAAATGCATTAAGTGCATTCGATAATGAGTTTGACAAAGCCCGCCGTATATATTTAAAAGGTATATTAGAAATGGACGGACCTGATACATACTTTCCCGATGCTAATTTAACTTTGCGTTTAAGCTACGGACAAGTGAAAGGATATGTACCCAGAGATTGCGTCTATTATGGTCATCAAACCACATTAGATGGAATTATAGAAAAAGAAGACTCTGACAATTGGGAGTTTGTAGTTCCAGAGAAGTTGAAAGAACTTTACAAAGCAAACGATTTTGGTACATACCAAACAGCTAATGGCAAGATGCCTGTAAACTTTGCTGCCACAACTCACACAACAGGTGGAAACTCAGGCAGTCCTGTGATGAATGGTGATGGTGAACTAATTGGTATCAATTTCGACCGCAATTGGGAAGGTGTGGGAGGCGACATTCAATTCTTACCCAATTATCAACGAAGCATCATTGTCGATATACGTTATGTATTATTTATTATTGACAAATATGCGGGAGCATCACACCTGATTGACGAAATGGACATTAACTAATCTACGATCAATTAATTTTTATAAACACTATAACAAAATAAATCTCTAAACGAGAAATTATCTAACAACAACAATTCACATATGAAAAAAAAGATCATAGGCTTATTCCTTATTTTCGGTATAACTGCAACAGCGTTCACACAAGAGTACGTGACACCAACATATAAACAATGGGTTACCAAATCGGCTGACTATATGGAGCAAAATCAACTTGATAGTGCAGAGTATGCACTTAACCAAGCGATAATTAGCGACCCAAAAAATAAAAACAACACATGGTTGATGACTAGCTTGGGTGCAATTCAGCAACATTTAGGGAAAATGGATGCGGCATACATTTCACTCACATCTGCCTTAAACAAACATCCTGAATCTGTTTTTATTTTGCACCAACGTGCAGGGTTATTAATGGAGATGGAAAGATGGAACGAAGCCAAAGATGATTATAATACCATACTTTCTATTGACTCTTTGGATGTAGAGGCACTTTATAATCGGGGTGTTCTCAAGCTGGAAATGAAAGATAGAGTGGGAGCTGAAAAAGACTTTGAAGTCGCAGAGCGTCACGGTGAATTCTCACCTTATGGACTGTTGGGCAAAGCTTTGCTGCAAAGACTTGATGAAGAGTGGGAAAAAGCAGAGAAAACATACACCTCTGTATTGAAAGATTATCCCGAAATGACTAACCTCTATTTAAAAAGAGCTGAGTGTTATTTGCACCTCGATCAGTTGTCGAAACTATCAGCCGATTTGCAGGCTGCTGCTGCTCAGGAGTTTGCCAACCCAATGTATTATTTTTTAAGGGGACAATTGAGATTAAAACAATTTGATAAATTGGCTGCACGTAATGATTTTAAGAAAGCTCAAGAGTTGGGAATGGAATCTGAATTGTTGCAACCTTGGATAAAGAAGGCTGATTAGCAGAGTTGTCAGATCATTGCATCAAAAACCTCTATAGAGGTGGTATTATTATTGCACCCAGCATGACACATCAACCATAACCTCGCAAGAGGTGGCATTATATGAACGAAAGCACACACACACAGACACCCCACTAAATCTGCATTCTCTAACTATCATAAGCAGAACTTCCAACCATAAAGTGGTTAAACGTGAATAGCCATGGGTTTACCAACCCATGGGAAATAGCCAGGGAGGACTACAGAACCCTAAATTGGGTTCAATGCATTCCAAGTTATTAAGTTTTTAAAAAAATAATCGAAGCTGGAAGCTCCGATTACACTGCTGCCGCGAGAGTCCTCTCTCGTGGCTTATACCACATGATACAATCTTGCAGTAATGTCTTGGGAGAGATGGAGCTCCTGCTCCGTCATTTAATTCAATGATTAATTTATTGCCTATTCCATCGAAAAGCGATAAATCGACGTCTCTACGGTTGTCCAATAGAGCTGTCACTATTCAATTTTCAATTTGTTTAACCAAGACGACCATATAGGGACGTCTCTACAAATGCCTGCACACTCTCCCTGCTTACTGTTCACCGCTCACTGTTCACTGATCACATTGTCAATCCACTTATCACTTTCCCCTCACATATATCAAAATATAATTGTTTGTTTTTAGCGTTCTGAAATCTAAAGTTTAATCAAGTTCAATAATTTGAATGTTTCTAAAATGAATTTCAGCCCCCTCAGCCTCTAAGCAAATATAACCTTTGCGATGGGAGGAGTTGGTTATTCCATTAACATACTTCCCATTTACCGATAATTTAATATTCCCATCAACACATACAATATCGTAAGTGTTCCATTCTGTTTTTCCCAACACGCGGTTCTCTCTTGATTTACTACGTTTGCCTCGTGGATTTTCGGGAGTTATTTCTACTTCACCAACTCCAAATATTTCTCCATGTACATATGCAATTGGTGGTTCTACACCATCGCGGGTATTCAATTTAACCCACTCCAAATCGAGCATTTGCACCTCCACTCCATCAGGGAGTCTATTCGTTTTCGGCAAAGCGTCACTCCATACAAATACACCAGAGTTACCTCCAGCTTCTTGGTGACTCCATTCGACGTGCATGATAAAGTTTTCGTATTCTTTTTCGCTGCGAATTACTCCTATTGGATTGCCCGTACATTTTAAAATATCTCCTTCAATCTTCCAAGTATCCTCTTCTGTGTTGACTTGAAACCATTTTACTGGTTTAGCTTCGCTAAGCTTATTAGACAGCACACTTTGCATATGCAAAGTAGTACCAAATTCAGCAACCAATCCTTCTTGAGAAGATTCAGTTTGTGAACATCCAATACTTGTGTTTAGCAGAAAGAGTGTAAATATAAAGCTAGTTATTATTGTTTTTTTTCTCATAATGTCAATTATATATTATTTATTACTAATGATAGAGTCATACAAGACCCTGTTGAAAGTAAAATGATTCCTTTTATAAATAAGAAATTATTTTATCCATTTGTTCTGAAACTTGTTTCAAGCGTTTTCTATCACCACCATCAACTTCGGCAGTTAACCACCCACCCGAATAATTAATTTCGCTTACCGCTTTCATTACAACTGGCCAGTTATTATCACCCTCCAACATTTCAACCTTAAACCCATCCCACAATCCTGTTGAATTCATCAGCTCACGGCTATACTCTTTGGCATGAAGTTTAAATATACGAGAGTTTAGAGTTTTAATCCAATGCTCAGGCCAACCGTAGCGCAAAATATTCCCAATATCGAAATACCAACCTACAAGTGGATGATTTATTTCGTCTATAAAACGATTAGCTTCCAAAGGACTCAACAGAAAATTGTTCCAAACATTTTCTATTGCTATTTGCATACCTGTTTTTTCTGCATAAGGTATTAATTCTCTTATAGAGTTTTGTGAAGTATAGTAGGCTTGTTCATACGAAACCTTCTCGTTTACCACACCAGGAACAACCAAAACTGTATCACCTCCAATTTCTTTCACATCCTGCAAAGATTGAGCAATAGATTCAATACAACGCTTTCTTACCTTAGGGTCTGGATCAGTAAGCGGATAATCCCATATATCTTTATTCATGACACTTGGCAGCTCGATACCTGATTTTGTTTTTGCAGACAACACATCAGCTATTTTCATATCTATAGGAGCGTTTAATTCTACACCATCAAAACCCAAATCTTTAACAAGTTTGAATTTGTCAGTAAGAGATAAATCCTCTTTTATCATATTATACCAAAGACTTTTCCTGACCATTGGTTTCTTTATAGGCTTTTCCTGAAATATCGATGCGGATGCTGTAGAAGGACTTAAAGCAGTTGCTCCTGCCATAACAGCTACTGACTTAATAAATTGTTTTCTATTCATTTTGATAATATTTTAATTTAACAGTTATGCTAATTTAGTTATTCCTGGTACAGCTATAGGAATATCATATTTTGTATCCCACGACATATTATTAGGGAAAAGCACTTCTTCTGAAGCCAAAGCTGCTTCAATTGAAACTTCCTGTCCTGTATATCCAGCCATACGACCAGCTAATGCAACTAAGTTAGAACGTGTCATCCATTCACCATCATTCATGGGTTTATTTGCTCTGATGGAAGCAAATAACTCATCATGCTCTTGCTGGTACATGCTTCTCTCATTTGTTTTTTTATAAGCATTCTCATCCGTAAACTTTGTATCATCCTCATATTTCCATGGTTTACGTCCTACAATTTCATGGAGCCCTGTACGGTTGTCAATAATGCAATCTCCGTCTGATCCAACAAGTTCTAACGCATATGATGGAATAGTATTTGCTTGTTGACGGCACGAAAAGTAAGCTTTTGCTCCACTCGGATACGTGTAAGTTAATGCAAAGTGATCATAAATATTTCCGAATTTTGGATCCGTCCTTTTTTGTCTTCCACCGCTTCCAACTACGCTTACGGGAGCAACATCACCCATAGCCCACTGAAGCATATCTAAGCTGTGAATGGCTTGCTCAACAATATGATCTCCCGACAACCAATTGTAGTAATACCAGTTGCGTAGTTTATATTGCATGTCTGTCCATCCCTTTTGCCTTTCTTTGTACCACAATTCACCCGTGTTATAAGTAGTTTCTGCTGTAAGTATATTGCCAATCTGACCATTTAATACCCTTTTGTATGTTTCTCTTTTCGGAAAATGATACCGCCAACAAAACCCCGAAACTATAGACAAATTCTTACTTTTTGCTTCTTCTGACGCCGCCATAACTCTACGTAAGCCTGGTGCATCGACCCCATATGGCTTTTCAGCAAAAATATGTTTATTCGCTTTCACAGCAGCTTCAAAATGATCGGGTCTAAAAGCTGTTGGTGCAACCAATAAAACTACATCTACATCCGTATCAATAAGCTTTTGATAAGCATCAAGCCCTACAAATTGATTTTCTTTTGGTACCTGAACCCTATCCTTATATTTTTCTTTTAATATCTTATATGACGATTGCAATCTATCATCAAATGCATCAGCCATAGCTGTTAATACTACATTAGGATCTGCATTTAATGCCTCTCCAGCGGCAGCTGTTCCTCTATCCCCACATCCAATCAACCCCACTTTTAAAGTATTACTGTTTGATGTCCACACGGCATTTGAACCCAATACTGAAATTTCTGGAAGAGTTGACCCAATGGTAACTAATCCTGCTGTTTTAATAAATTGTCTTCTTGAAAAACTCATAGCTTTTTATTTTTAGATTAAGTAATTACTTATTGAAATCTCGAGATGTTTCTTTGATATATTAATCAATAAAATTGCAAAGTTTGTTTAATTACAGTAAGATAACTCGCAAAATTATATTCAGATGACCAAGATACAAAATAGATATAATATATTGTGCTATTTTTAATAATAAGTTAATAAAATACACTGCTTAATTATTTACAATACAAGTGAAGCTACAAAAGAAACTTTTTAATACCTGATTTTGTTTTAAAGATATTACAAGGCAAAGAATGTTACTTCATGTTCAAGCTATAAACTTACATGTTATTAATTGAACTGAAGTCTCAGATAAAATAACTTAACAACTCTATTGAATGAAATGGATTAATAGGAACGATAGTGAAAGTCAGTACGAAGACCGCCGTGGAAAAGGCATGAAACGTGGAGCAATAGGTGGCATTGGTGGATTAATCGTAGTTATAATCGCTCTGTTACTGGGGCAAAACCCACTTAGCTTAGGCGCATTCAGAAAACAGACATTAAGATTTAGTTTTTTCGTTGAAAATGATTGGCAACCCCTTTGAGTTTTTTTAAATAAAAATCAAAGGGGTTGTTTTTTCACTTTAAAAGTGCAAAATTGGT